>NZ_JASHKX010000072.1:0-5353 GCF_030058635.1 Rhodococcus sp. IEGM 1305 | reverse complement strand
TCGAACTGAGGTCTCGCATCAAGTCGGTCAACTCGACCAAGAAGATCACCAAGGCCCAGGAACTGATCGCGACCTCGCGCATCACGAAGGCACAGTCGCGCGTCGCCGCGGCGAAGCCGTACGCCGAAGAGATCACGAAGGTTCTGTCGGAGCTGGCGAGCGCGTCGGCTTCGCTGGACCACCCGTTGCTGAACGAGCGCACCGATCCCAAGCGGGCCGCGGTTCTGGTCGTCACCAGCGACCGCGGTATGTGCGGCGGTTACAACTCCAACGTCCTCAAGGAGGCCGAGGAGCTGTTCCAGCTGCTGCGCAGCGAGGGTAAGGATCCGGTCATCTACGTGCTCGGATCCAAGGGTCTGGGGTACTACACGTTCCGTGGCCGCGACTTGGGAGGTGCGTGGACCGGGTTCTCCCAGGATCCGGGCTACTCCGACGCCGCCAAGGCGAGCCGGCACCTGGTCGACCTGTTCATGGCCGGATCCGGCTCGGAGGTTCCCGCGCCGAACGGCGAGGGCACCATCGAAGGCGTCGACGAGCTGCACATCGTCTACACCCGCTTCGTGTCGATGCTGACCCAGTCTCCCGAGGTTCGCCGGATGGCTCCCCTCGAGGTGATGGTCTCCGAGGAGCGCGTCGAACTCGGCGAAGACATGCTGTCGAACGGTCACGGGTCCAGCGACTCGGAGCCGGTCGCCGGATACAACTTCGAGCCGGAACCCGACAAGTTGCTCGGCGCCCTGCTGCCGAAGTACATCAGCACCCGCATCTACTCCTCGCTGCTGGATGCTGCGGCGTCGGAGTCGGCTGCCCGTCGTACCGCCATGAAGGCCGCGACGGACAACGCAAACGAACTGGTGAACACGTTGAGCCGCCAGGCAAACCAGGCTCGCCAGGCCCAGATCACCCAGGAAATCAGCGAGATCGTCGGCGGCGCGAATGCGCTTGCCTCGAGCGCAGGAAGTGACTAAGCAATGACCGCAGCAGTAACCGAAAACAACGGGGCAGGCTCGGGTTCGTCCGTCGCCGGCCGCGTCGTGCGGGTCATCGGTCCCGTCGTGGACGTTGAATTCCCGCGTGGCGCCATTCCTGAACTGTTCAACGCCCTGCATGCCGAGATCACGCTCCCCTCGGTCGCCAAGACGCTGACCCTCGAGGTCGCACAGCACCTCGGCGACAACCTGGTGCGCACCGTCTCGATGCAGCCCACCGACGGCCTGATCCGCGGCACCTCGGTGTCCGACACGGGCAAGCCGATCTCGGTTCCCGTCGGTGACGTCGTCAAGGGCCACGTGTTCAACGCACTGGGCGACTGCCTCGACGCTCCCGGCACGGGTCGCGACGGCGAGCAGTGGGGCATCCACCGCAAGCCACCGGCCTTCGACCAGCTCGAGGGCAAGACGGAGATCCTCGAGACCGGCATCAAGGTCATCGACCTCCTCACCCCGTACGTCAAGGGTGGAAAGATCGGTCTGTTCGGTGGTGCCGGTGTCGGCAAGACCGTTCTGATCCAGGAAATGATCACCCGTATCGCCCGCGAGTTCTCCGGAACCTCGGTGTTCGCAGGCGTCGGTGAGCGCACCCGTGAGGGCACCGACCTTCACCTCGAGATGGAAGAGATGGGCGTCCTCCAGGACACTGCCCTCGTCTTCGGCCAGATGGACGAGCCGCCGGGAACGCGTATGCGCGTCGCCCTGTCCGCGCTGACCATGGCGGAGTACTTCCGCGATGTCCAGGGCCAGGACGTGCTGCTGTTCATCGACAACATCTTCCGTTTCACCCAGGCCGGTTCCGAGGTGTCGACCCTGCTCGGTCGTATGCCTTCGGCCGTGGGTTACCAGCCGACCCTGGCTGACGAGATGGGTGAGCTGCAGGAGCGCATCACCTCGACGCGTGGTCGCTCCATCACCTCGCTGCAGGCGATCTACGTGCCCGCCGACGACTACACCGACCCGGCGCCGGCCACGACGTTCGCGCACCTCGATGCCACCACCGAGCTGTCGCGTCCGATCTCGCAGATGGGTATCTACCCCGCTGTGGACCCGCTGACCTCCACCTCCCGCATCCTGGAGCCCGGCATCGTCGGTGCCGAGCATTTCCGGGTCGCCAACGAGGTCAAGCGCATCCTGCAGAAGTACAAGGAACTGCAGGACATCATCGCCATCCTCGGTATGGACGAGCTGCAGGAAGAGGACAAGGTGCTCGTCGGCCGTGCCCGCCGTCTGCAGAAGTTCCTCGGCCAGAACTTCATCGTCGCCGAGAAGTTCACCGGTGAGCCCGGCTCCGTGGTGCCGCTCCGCGACACCATCGAGGCGTTCGACCGCATCTGCAAGGGCGAGTTCGATCACCTGCCCGAGCAGGCATTCAACAGCTGTGGTGGACTCGACGACGTCGAGGCTGCAGCCAAGAAGATCGCCGGGAAGTAGTCGACGATGGCTGAGATGACCGTGGAACTCGTCGCCGTGGAGCGACGGTTGTGGTCTGGTTCGGCGACTCTCGTCAGCGCACAGACGACCGAGGGCGAGATCGGTGTCATGCCTGGGCATGAGCCGGTTCTCGGACAGCTGGTCGAGGCCGGAGTGGTTGCGATCACGACGGCCGACGGTGAGCGTATCGTCGCTGCTGTGCACGGCGGGTTCCTGTCCGTGACCGCGAAGACAGTCACGATCCTCGCCGAGTCAGCCGACTTGGCCGAGGACATCGATGTGGAAGCGGCCAAGGCCGTGCTCGCAGAGAGTGGAGACGATCTCGAGGCGATCGCTGTCGCCAAGGGTCGGATCCGCGCTGTAGAGCGCGCTTAGGCTGCACGAGAAAGACCGCGACGGAGCCGACGAACAGTGACAATCGGAATGACTGTGTTGATCATTCTGGTTGTGCTGCTCGCGGCCTTCGTCGCGGTCTTTTTGTATCGGCTTGCAGTACTGCGCCGCGGTGGTACCGCGGCGATCCTCCGGGTGACGCCTGCCCCGGGGGACACGGGGTGGCGCCACGGCGTCATCCGCTACGGCGAGGGTTCCCTCGTCTTTTTCAAACTGTCGAGTTTGCGTCCCGGTCCTGATTCGCGCATCGATCGCCAGGGCATCGAGGTCGCAGGTCGTCGCAGCCCGGAGGGCTCCGAGTTCGACATCATGTCCGAGGAAATCATCATTCTGTCGGTCAAGGACCGCGGTAGCTCGTACGAGATCGCATTGGACGGGGGAGCGTTGACCGCGTTCCTGTCCTGGGTCGAATCACGACCGTCCGGCCGATCGGTCCGCGGTCGCCGACTCTGATCAGGACTTCCCGGCTCCGGGCTTCCAGAGGACGTCGCCCTCGGGGTTCGCGAGCCTGCTGACGATGAACAGCAGATCCGACAGCCGGTTGAGGTATTTCGCCGGTAGAGCGTTGGTGGTCTCCGGGTTCGCGTCGACGGCCGCCCACGCGGACCGCTCGGCCCGCCGGGTGACGGTCCGCGCCACGTGCAGCAGCGCTCCGAGTGCCGTGCCGCCGGGGAGAATGAAGGAGTTCAGCGGCGCCAGGCGTTCGTTCAGTTCGTCGCACCAGCCCTCGAGACGGTCGATGTACTCGTCCGAGATGCGCAGCGGCGGGTACTTCGGTTCGGCCTCCACTGGGGTGGAGAGGTCGGCGCCGGCGTCGAACAGGTCGTTCTGAATCTGCCGCAGGATCGACCGGATCTCCTCGGGCGGGTCGCCCAGTGCCACCGCAACCCCGATCGAGGCGTTCGCCTCGTCGCAGTCGGCGTAGGCGATCAGCCGCGGATCGTTCTTCGACACACGGGAGAAATCGCTGAGTCCGGTGGTCCCGTCGTCGCCGGTCCGGGTGTAGATCTTGGTGAGGTGTACGGCCATAGCGTTACGGTACCGGCCTCCGGGGTCGGCATCCCTGGCTCTAGGCTGTGTTCTGTGAGTGAACGCTTCCTTGTCACCGGCGGTAACCGCCTCGTAGGTGAAGTGTCTGTCGGGGGCGCCAAGAACAGCGTTCTCAAGTTGATGGCGGCAGCGCTGTTGGCCGAGGGCACCACAACTGTGACCAACTGCCCGGACATCCTCGATGTTCCCTTGATGGCGGACGTCCTGCGTGGCCTGGGCTGCGAGGTGGACCTCGACGATTCCATCGTCCGGATCACCACACCCGCGGAGCCCAAACACCACGCCGATTTCGCCGCGGTACGGCAGTTTCGCGCGTCGGTGTGTGTGCTCGGACCGCTGGTCGCGCGGTGCCGTCGCGCCGTGGTCGCGCTACCGGGTGGCGATGCCATCGGATCGCGGCCCCTCGACATGCACCAGTCGGGGCTGCGATTGCTGGGCGCGCACAGCACGATCGAGCACGGCTGCGTGGTGGCGCAGGCCGACGACCTGCACGGTGCGAACATCCGGCTCGCATTCCCGTCGGTGGGGGCGACCGAGAACATTCTGATGGCCGCCGTACTCGCCAAGGGTGAGACGGTGATCGACAACGCGGCCCGCGAACCCGAGATCGTCGACCTGTGCAACATGCTGATTCAGATGGGCGCGCAGGTCCGGGGTGCAGGCACGTCCACGCTGACGATCCAGGGCGTCCCCAAACTCGAGCCGACCACGCACCGGGTCATCGGCGATCGGATCGTCGCAGCGACGTGGGGGATCGCCGCGTCGATGACCCGTGGCGACGTGCGTGTCCGCGGGGTCAACCCGAAACACCTGAGCCTGGTGCTCGACAAGCTGCGGGTGGCGGGAGCCGAAGTCACCGCCGAGTCCGACGGATTCCGGGTGGTCCAGGAAGCGCGGCCCACGGCCGTCAACTTCGCGACCCTGCCCTATCCGGGTTTCCCCACCGACCTCCAGCCGATGGCCATCGGTCTCGCCGCAGTCGCCGAGGGAACGTCGATGATCACGGAGAACGTCTTCGAGGCGCGGTTCCGTTTCGTCGAGGAGATGATCCGGTTGGGTGCCGATGCTCGGACGGACGGTCACCACGCTGTGATCCGGGGAATCGCGCAACTGTCGAGTGCGCCGGTGTGGTCCTCGGACATCCGGGCCGGCGCCGGCCTGGTGCTGGCGGGACTCGTCGCCGACGGGGTGACTGAAGTCCACGACGTCTTTCACATCGACCGGGGTTACCCCCGTTTCGTCGAGATCCTCCAGGAACTCGGCGGCCGCATCGAAAGAGTGGACGCGGATCCCGCTTCTCAGCGGTGAGTCCGGCGTCACAGCGGCCGATGTGAGCGGCAGGATGCCGGATCGGTTCCGGCGCACCGGCTCTGACCAGCAGAGTCCGAATCGACGAACACCGTGACCTGGCGATTTGGCAAGCAGTTTCCCGTCGCGTAACTTATTCCAGGTCAGAGCGACACGGACACCGACCCCGGCCGGAAGGC
>NZ_JASHKX010000029.1:0-81119 GCF_030058635.1 Rhodococcus sp. IEGM 1305 | reverse complement strand
ATCGCCGCCAGCGGCTCGCTTCCGGACCAGTCGTGGCCCCAGTAGCTGTCCGCGGTGATCTCCTCCGCGGAGTAGTACTTCTCGTCCACCTTCATGCCCTCGGTGCCGAACTCGATGTCCCAGCCGCCGGGGGCACGCACGTAGAACGACACCATCTTGTCGTTCGTGTGGCGGCCGAGGGTCGAGGAGACGGAGAACCCGTCCTTGACGACGCGGTCGAGCGCCTGGCCGACGGCGTCGAGCGTGTCGACCTCCACCATGATGTGCACCAGTCCCGGCGCCCCGCCGTGCGGTGCCGGGCACAGCGCGAGGCTGTGGTGCCGCTCGTTGACACCCAGGAAGCGCACCCGCATCGGACCGAACTCCGGCGGTGCCGGGATGCGGAAGGCGCCGCGGGGCAGGAATCCGAGCACCTCGGTGTAGAAGTCGAACGCGCCGCTGAAATCCATCACCGGCAGCACCACGTGGCCGAGACCCTGCGCCCCCGTCACGAACTTCGCGCCGAACGGGGTGACCACCGGGCTGTGGTCGAGGACGGCGCCGTGGAAGACCTCGATCGTCGCACCGGTCGGATCCTGGAACGTGACGACCTCTTCGACGCGGCGGGCGTCGGCCTCTTCCACCGACAGCGGTTTGACGGCGATCCCGGCGCCCTCGACCGCCTCCTGGACGCGGACCAGACCTGCATGATCGCGGACCTCCCACCCGATGGTGACGACTTCGTCCGTCTCGCCCGGCACGATCACGATGCGGGCCGCGCGCTCGTCCATGCGGAGGTACAGGGCGTCCTCGTCCGGGCCCGATCCCTCGGCGAATCCGAGCACGTCGAACGCGAACGTGCGCCACCGCTCCAGGTCGTTGGTCTGGATCTTGACGTAGCCAAGCCCCTTGATATCTGTCATGTGTTGTCCTTCTGCTGTTTTCGAGGTCCGACGGCGGTCAGATCATCGACTTGAGGTTGTCGGCCGGGTCGAGGCCGAGCGAGCTGAGCGCGGAGGCGTGGTAGACGGTGCTCGGGACGTGGATGGCGTGCGCCAGGCCGGCGTGCGCGTCCCGCCAGTACCGCTGCAGCGGCTTGTCCATGCGCAGCGCGTTGCCGCCGGAGCGGGCGAAGATCTGGTCGACGGCTGTGACCGCACGCCACGCGGCACGCACCTGCGTCCGGCGCCCGGCCGCGCGGTCCTCGAACGTGACCTCCCTGCCCGACTCGACGAGGTCCCAGATCCTGTCGACGTTGGCGAGGAGTTCCTGGCGGGCGGCATTGATGTCGGCCGCGGCCTCGCCGACCGCGAACAGCACGTAGGGGTCGTCCTTGATCGCGGTGCCCTGCGCGCCGACGCGGTCGCGCTGGTAGTCGAGGTGAGCGGCCAAGGCGCCCTCGGCGATCCCCACCACGGCGGAGGAGATTCCGAGCGGGAACATCGTCGACCACGGCATGTTGTACAGCGTCTCGGTGCGCCCGAACTTCTGCACCGCGGTGCCGTTCATGACCTCGTCGGCGTCCATCACCCGGTAGTCGGGGACGAACGCGTTCCGGACGATGATGTCCTTGGAACCGGTGCCCTTGAGGCCGACGACGTTCCACGAGTCCTCGACGATCTCGTAGTCGCTGCGCGGCAGGATCATGTGCAGCATCTTCGGCGGCAGGGCCATCGCGCCGCCCTTGTCGCCGAGCATCGCGCCGAGGAAGATCCAGTCGCAGTGATCGGTTCCCGACGAGAACTGCCAGCGTCCGCTGAAGAGGTAGCCGCCGTCGACCGGGGTCGCGATCCCGGTCGGCGCGTACGGCGAGGCCATCCACGTGTCGTTGTCGGCCGCCCACACCTCGTCCTGCACCTTCGGGTCGGCGAACGCCAGCTGCCAGGGGTGCACGCCGACGATGCCGCACACCCAGCCCGTGGCCGGGTCGAGGGACGCGGCGGCCATGACCGTCTCCGCGAACTCGCGCGGATGAGCCTCGTAGCCGCCGTACTTGCCGGGCTGGAGCAGCTTGATCGGCCCGGCCTCGCGGAGCTTCTTCGCCGTGTCGTCGGGCAGCCGGCCGATCCGCTCGGCCTCGGGCGCTTGATCGCGGAGCTGATCCGCGATCGCCATGATGTTGTCGAGAACCTCGTGGGTCATCTGTCGTGTCCTTCTTCTCGGAGCCGGCTCAGGCGTTGGTGTCGAGCGGAACGACGCCGTTGGCGAGGTTGTCGGCGACTTCCGCCTCCCAGCTCTGCACCGCCCTGGTGGTGTCGATCTCGAATTCGAAGCGCTTGGTCATGTCGTCGGTGATGTCTTCGACGTCCACGTAGAACTGCTGGTACCAGCGACGCAGCTGGTACACAGGCCCGTCCTCCTCCGACAGCAGCGGGTTGTCGATGCGCGACTTGTTGAGCCAGATGTCGACGTCCTGCTTGAACCCGAGTTCCACGCCCTCGGCGAACTGCGCCGCCATGCCATTCGCCACGTCGTCGGACAGCCCCTCGGGCTTCTTCACCATGGCGCCCCACTGCAGGACGAACGAATTCGCGGTAACCGGGTAGTGGCAGTTGATGAGCACCGTCTCGATCATCATGCCGTTCGCTTCGCTCCACAGCTTGTCGATCATGTAGGACGGGCCGAAGTACGACGCGTCCGAACGCAGCGTCGAATTGGGGTCGTCGTAGCTGGTGCCCACCGAGATGTCGTGGCGGGGCGTCGACTGCATGTACTGGGTGGCGACGTGCCCTTCGAAGACGTTCTTGAAGTATCGCGGGAACGAGAAGTGGACGTAGTAGAAGTGCGCCATGTCGACCACGTTGTCGACGATCTCGCGGCAGTGCGAGCCCTCGACGAGCAGCGAATTCCAGGTCCAGTCGGTCCATTCCGGGGAGCCGAATCCCTCGATCTCGGGAATCGTCACGTCGGCGGGCGGCGGGTTGCCCTGCGGGTCGTTCCAGACGTAGAGCTGCCCGTTGCGCTCGATGGTCGTCCAGGCCCGGGTCCGCGCCAGCGGCGGAACGCGTCGCGCATACGGGATTCCCGTGCACTTGCCGTTGCCGCCCCAGCGCCAGTCGTGGAACGGGCACGCGATGGAATCGCCCTTCACGGTGCCGTGCGCCAGGTTGCCACCCATGTGACGGCAGTAGGCGTCGAGCACGCTGAGAGTCCCGTCGGACGTCTCGAACACCACCAGCGACGTGCCGAACGCATCGACCTGATGCGGGGCGCCGTCCCTGAAGGTCTTCGCCAGACCCAGGCAATGCCACCCCCGCGCGAAACGCGTTGGTGCCGATCCCACTTCGATCATCCGGACTTCGTCGCCGTCAACGGCACTGTTGCGCGCCATGTCTACCTCCGCCTCGCTGTACGTCAAGAACACCCTCGGGGTGTGGTGTAGCTCATAGTCGACGCACGCGGTCGGCTGCGGTACCCGACTCTCCCACTCAGCGAGAGGCTTTCGCATCCACGCCTCAGAGCGGAAGTTCGGCGTCCCGATCACAGGGACCACACCCCCCGTTTACGGGCCGCGGCGACTACCGTGCGGATCACATACCCGGAAATTGGGAGGAACGATGGCCGCACTCATCTCTTCGCAGCGGTACACAGCGGAGGTTCGCCGGCTCTGCGCCGACGCCGTCCCGAGCGGGGTGGTCGTCGCACCCGAGCCGGGAGCGGCCGTCGAGCACGATTTCCTCCTGCTGCGACCGCACCGGACGTCGGACGACGCCCTGTCCCCGCAGGTCCGGAGGGTGGGCGACCACGACCTGCTCGTCCGCTTCCGCAACCGCGACGAGCAGCTGGTCTTCGAGTTCTGGACGAACAGCTTCACCGGAACTCCGACGTCCGACGACCGGTCGGTGGACCTGCTGGAGCGCTACTGCGCCGAGCAGTTCCCCGGGACTCTCCGCAGGTTCCGCACCCGCATCCGGCGGGCCGTGCCGTCCGCAGCGGACTTCTCCGCGTCGCTGCAGCAGACGTACGTCCAGGACGGCACACGCATGGCGGACGTCACCGTCACGTGCACGCAGGGTGGTGACGTGCTCGCGCAGGCGTGGGCCACGTACGCACTCCCCGACTGATCTCGACCTCGTTCTCCCACGAATTGGTCAGCCGCGCAGGCAATTGTCTGCGCGGCTGACCAATGTCTGGGAAACTATCCCACCGGGTCGGCCAGCCTCGTCCGGGAACGGCTGAACTCGAAACCGCGGAACCCCTCCTCCGCGACGTCCGCGCAGATCCGCCCGTACGCGCCGAAGCCCCCGAGGTACGGCATGAACACGCGGGGCTTGCCCGGAATGTTGGCACCCATGTACCAGGAGTTCGCCAACGGGAACAGGGTCTGCGCGGCGAGCTCACGGCAGTGCTCCACCCACTGCTCGGTGGCGGGGACGGACGCCTCGATCGCGTCGTGGTCCTTCTCCCACAGGTGCTCGATGCAGTCCGCGATCCAGTCGACGTGCTGTTCGGCGCCGAGCACCATGTTCGCCAGCACCGACGGACTTCCCGGCCCCGTCACGACGAACAGGTTCGGGAACCCCGGAACACCCAGACCGAGATAGGTTTTCGGCCCCTCACTCCAGTACTCGGAAAGCGACACACCGTCGCGCCCGACGATCCGCATGCGGTCGAGGGCGCCGGTCATGGCATCGAATCCGGTGGCGAACACCAGCGTGTCGAGGGCGTAGTCGGCGTCGGCGGTGGTGATCCCCGACGGGGTGATCGCTTCGATCGGCGCCGCCTTCAGATCCACCAGGGTGACGTTCGGCCGGTTGTACGTTTCGAAATAGTGGGTGTCGGTGACGATCCGCTTGGTCCCGATGGGGTGATCGTTCGGGATCAGCTTGTCCGCGACGGCGGGGTCGTCGACGAGCAGGCGGATCTTCTCCTCGGCGAACTGGCGTGCCGTCGCGTTCGCGGCCTCGGTCTTCGTCTGGTCCGGAAAGGTTTTCGCGAACAGCACCCCGCCGAGCTTCCATCGCGTCTCGTAGGCCTCGCGACGTGCCTCGTCGGAGACCTCCAGCGCCGACTTCGGATGTGCGTTGTACGGCGAGCCGCCACCGCTCTCCCGGGACAGCCGTCGGCGCTCGTCGTATCCCGCCTTGATCGCGCGCCGCATCTCGTCGTCCCACGTCTGGTTGCCCGCCGGGACGCTGTAGTTGGCGCTGCGCTGGAACACGTACAGGTGCTCGGCCTGCTCGGCGATGAGGGGAATCGACTGAATTCCCGAGGAACCGGTGCCGATGATCCCGACCCGTCTGCCGGTGAAGTTGACACCCTCGTGCGGCCACTGTCCGGTGTGATGTGTGTCCCCGGTGAACGATTCACGGCCGGCGATGTTCGGCATGTTCGCGGTGGACAGCGCGCCGGTCGCGAAGATGCAGTACCGGGCGGACAGGACGTCGCCGCGGTCGGTGCGCACCTCCCACCGGAGCGACTCCTCGTCCAGTTCCGCGGAGGTCACCCGGGTGCCGAACAGGAAACGGTCGCGCAGGTCGAACCGGTCCGCGACGTGATTGATGTACGCCAGGATCTCGGGCTGGGTGGCGTACTTCTCGCTCCAGTCCCACTCCTGCTCGAGTTCCCGCGAGAACGAGTACGAATAGTCGACGCTTTCCACGTCGCACCGGGCGCCGGGATAGCGGTTCCAGAACCACGTTCCGCCGACGCCTCCCGCCGCCTCCACGCCCTGGACGGTCAGACCCAGGCTCCGCAACTTGTGGACGGCGTACAGTCCCGCGAATCCCGCGCCGACGACAACCGCGTCCACGTCGCCGATCCGATTCGCACGAGCATCAACTTCGGTGCGTGCACTCACGGGCGCGCTCCTCTCCCATTCGACAGACACATTCGGCAGCAAAGGCCTGTCTGGGACGGTAGGTCGCGGCACCGGGCAGCCACAGGTTCGTTCCCGGTGAGCGGTCGGGCAGCGCCTAACTGGACACGACGGGAGCGAGAGCGGGGTCGATCACGTCGGCCAGGGCGTCCCACGGCACGGTGACGGTGACGAGTCCGATGGCGTGCGGCCCCACCTGGTAGTCGTTGAAATGGATCTCCATGCCTGCCGGGGTGGCCAGCCAGTTCGCGAAGTTCGCCTCGGTCGGCTCGATGCCGCTGCGCTCGAAGTCCGCTCCCGCGACCGTCGCGGGGAGCAGGCGCGCGGATTCGTCCGACAGCGTCTGCAGTCCCGCCGGCAGGTCGGGGAAGAGATCACCGAGCGTGATCGGCGCGGCGGTGTCGGCATTCACCACCACCGTCGCGACGATCGGTGTCGGATGCGCACCGGGTGGGTCGGCGTTCCACGACGTCACCAGCAGCCCGCTGATCACGTGCTCGCCGATGTGCGCGACGCTGTGCTCCTGGCTGCTCAGCGTGAAGGCGTCGGTGCCCCAGCCGTCGATCTGGTCCTGGAGTGCGGCGCGCATCGATTCGTTGAACTCGGCGGTGACCGCCGGATTTCCACCCTCGATCTGCGGGATGAGGACGTCGTAGCCGACGCGGCCGGTGGAACCCGTGACCTGGAGCTCGGTCTCCGTGTAGGGCAGGCCCGCGGGCGTGGTCGCCTCGGTGCCGGGCGTGTCCGCGGCGGTGACGGTCGTCGTTGTCGGCGGCTCGCTCACTGCGGTGCCCGTCTGGTCGGAGCAGGCGGCCATGGCGAGGAAGACCGCAACGAGCGCCGCTGCCCGACCAGATCTCCGGATGCCGCTCATGAGCTATCTCTACCACGTCGATTCCGCGGGGTCACCTACCGATCGGGTCGACGATGGTGTGCAGCGTGTCGACGAAACCCTGTGCGGTGGACGCGTCGTAGAGGTCGGCGGAATACACCAGTTCGGCATCGATTCCGGCGGGCCTCCCGTCGACGTCGTGACGTTCCGTGAAGTGGAAGTGCAGATCGCACTTGGCGATGTCGAGTGGACGGGGTGTGACCTCGAAGTCGAGCCCGGACACGTTCAGGGCAGCGGGAGCGAAGTTGTTCAGCGACAGCGCAACCTGGAACAGCGGGTGCAGGGACGGCGACCTCGGCGGGTCGAGCACCTGGACGAGTCGCTCGAACTGCACGTCGGCATTTGCCAGAGCCCGAAGCTCCACGCCGCGTGACCGATCGACGATGTCGCACAGCGTCATTGTCGGGTCCACCCGGGTGCGCAGAACCAGCGTGTTGACGAACATCCCCACCACGTCGTCGAGCGCCGGGTCTCCCCGGCCCGCGATCGGAGTTCCGATCGCGATGTCGGGGTCGCCGCTGACGCGGGCGAGCAGGACCGCCACCGCCGACCTGAGCGCGGTGAACAGGCTGGCGTGGTGCTCGTGCGCGGTGGCCAGCAGGCCTCGGTGCGCATGCTCGTCGAGGGAGAACGGAAGTCGCCCCGCTCGGTAGGTCCACCGGCGCGGCCTGGGGCGATCGGTGGGCAGCGCGAGCTCCCCCCGAAGTCCCGACAGCTCCTTCGTCCAGTGGGCGATCTGCCGGGACGCGACACTGTCCGGGTCGGCCTCGTCACCGAGCAGTGCCCGGCGCCACACCGTGTAGTCGGCGTAGTGCACGACCGGAGGCTCCCATGCGGGCTCACTGCCGTTCGCCCGGGCACGGTAGGAGTCGGCGAGATCTCGTGCCAACGGCGCGAGCGACCAGCCGTCGGCGGCGATGTGGTGGACGACGCAGGCCAGAAGGTGGTCGCCGTCGCCGAGCCGGAACAGCCGGGCGCGCAGAGGAGGCTCGCGCCGCACGTCGAATCCCGCGGACAGCAGCTCCGACGTCTGCGCTTTCACGTCCGCGGCGCCGGTCTCCACCGGAGTCAGGTCGGGCAACGCATCGGCCACGTCGAGCACACGCTGGTACGGCCCCGACGGCGAGTCGGGAAACACCGTCCGCAGCGAGCGGTGTCGGCCCAGCACATCCGCCATCGCCGAGCGCAGCACCTCGACGTCGAATGCACCGCGTACTCGTACCGTGAACGGGATGTTGTGGAGAGCTCGTTCCCCTTTGGTGCGGTCGATGAAGTACTGCGACGGGGACAGCGGCACCCGGTCCGGCAGTGGTGCGACGCCCAATTTCGGTTCGCCGGACCGCCCCGCGTTCTGCGGGCGTGCGCCGGTGTCCGCGATCGTCCGTGCGAGTGCCGCGACCGTCGGTGCATCGAAGAGTTCGCGCACGCCCAGCGTGGTGCCCAGCTCGGCGTTGATCGTCGCGACCACCCGGATGGCCGACAGCGAATCGCCGCTGAGATCGAAGAAGGAATCGTCGGCGCCGACCGAATCCACGCCGAGTACCGCGGCGAACACCCGTGCGACGCGGCGTTCGGCCGGGGTCTCCGGGTCACGATGAGGCACCGAATCCGAGCCGAACTCCGGCAGCGGGAGCGCCGCCCGGTCGAGCTTCCCCGTCGGCGTCAACGGGATCGAGTTCACGAGCATGATCGATTTCGGAACCATGTAGTCGGGCAGGAATCGTGCCAGGTGCGCCTTCAACATTTCGCGATCGATGAACGCGTCCCCGTCGGCCATGATGTAGGACACCAGGGTCGGATCTCCGGCCGAATTCCGTTGCACCACCGTCGCGGCGAACGCGACGCCCGGATGCGTGTTCAGCGCGGCATTGATCTCGCCCAGCTCGACACGGATACCTCGGATCTTGATCTGGTCGTCCGCCCTGTCCAGGAACTCGAGCGTTCCTGCCGCCGTCCAGCGCACCACGTCGCCGGTGCGGAACATCCGGGAGCCGCTGCGACCGAACGGGTCGGCGACGAACCGGGACGCGGTCAGCCCGGGGCGCCGATGGTAACCCCGGGCGAGTGCCGGGGTGGCGAGGTAGAGCTCTCCGACAGCGCCCGGCGGAAGCGGACGTAGACGGTGATCCAGAACCACCGCGTCCACGCCGCGCATGAGCGAGCCGATCGTCATCCGCTCGTCCGGTGACAGAGGATCCGTGAGAGTGACGCTGCACGTCGTCTCCGTCGGACCGTACGCGTTCCGCATGGTCCGGCCACCGGCCCACCGCCGCGCCAGTTCCTGCGGACACGCTTCCCCTCCGACCAGCACCAACTCCAGTTCGTCCATGACGCAGGAGTCGACGGCGGCCAGGGCGGACGGCGTCGTCAGGAGGTGGGTGACGTGTTCGTCGCGCAACAGTCGTGACAGTTCCTCACCGCCGAACACCCCGGGCGGGGTCACGACGAGCGTCGCGCCGCCGACGCAGGCCGCGAGCACTTCGACGAGCGCGGTGTCGAAGCTCGGCGAGGCGAAATGCAGGACACGAGAACGCGCGGACACCGCGTACTTGTCCCGAATCTCCTGGGCGAGGTTGGCCAGACCGCGATGGGTGACGACGACGCCCTTCGGCGCTCCCGTCGACCCGGACGTGTAGATCAGATACGCGGGATGGTCCACGAGCAGCGGACGGGTCCGTTCCGCACCGGGGAGGGTTTCCTCACAGAGGTTTTCGAGTTCGTCGATATCCGTGGTCAGCCATGCGACGGTGCCGGGCAGTCGGGCGCGCTCCGAGCGGACGGTCAGCCCGACTGTCGCACCGCAATCGTCCAGGGCGTACGCGATGCGAGCGCTCGGGTGCGAGGGATCGATCGGAACGTATGCGGCGCCGGCCTTCGCGACGGCCCACAACGCCAGCACCGACTCGAGCGACCGCGGGATGGAGACCGCGACGATGCTCTCGGGTCCGATGCCCCGGCCGGTCAGGAGCCGGGCGAGCCGGCCGGCGAGCCGGTCCAGGTCACCGTAGGACAGTTCGCGTCCGCGATCGCGGATCGCGATCGCCTTCGGGTGGTCGGCGACGGTCCCCGCGAGGAGACGGTCGAGTGTGATCGGGTCGGCATCCGGAAGTCCCTGCGCGGGAGCGAATTCTCCGCGCTCGCCGGCGAGGAAGACGTCGAGGTCGGCGACCGGTCGTTCCGATTCGATCGATGCGGTGAACCTGTCGAGGTAGGCGAGGAAACGCGCATGATGTCCGGTCAGTTCGGCGTGGTCGTACAGTGCCGGATTTCCCTCGAAGTCGATGCGGGCGGCGCTGCCCTCTGCCCCCGGATAGATGTTGACGGCGAGGTCCGCGACGGGACCGGTGGTGAGTACCCGGACCGTCCCGTTCACGGCGCCGAGCGTGATCTCCTTCGTGAACATCATGACGTTGACCACCGGACCGAAATGCAGGAGTTCGACACCGCCCGTGGCGAGGTCCCGGCCGATGTCCTCGCGGCGGTAGCGTTGATGCCGCAGTGCCGCTGTCAACGCCGCCTCGGCGGTTCCGACCGCCTGACGGACGGTGGCAGAGCCGATTCCCTTCAGCCGCAACGGAATCACATTGGAGACCGAACCGCCCGAATACCTGAGGCGGGCCGTCGTTCTCGCCGACACCGGAAGCGACAGGACCACGTCGTCGACGCCGGTCATCCTGGCGAGGTAGGAGGCGAAGGCGGCGACCGTCACCGCCGTCGAATTCCGTGAGCTCTTGCTCGGGCTCGGGTGCCCGGTCGCCGTCCCGGCGTCGATGTCCGGTCGCGCCGTGCGACCGCTGAGGCTGAGGACCGAAGTCAGGTCGCCGCCGGATTCGCGCCAGTAGTCGCGGTCCCGGGCGAACCGGGTCGAGGCACGGTAGGTCGCGTCCTCCCGCACGAGACGTTCGGGCCCCACGATCCGGCTGTCCGGCGGCTCCCTGCCCTCGATGGCGGTGACATACAGTTCGGCCGTGCGGCTCATCAGCATCATCGCGGCGTACCCGTCCGACACGATGTGGTGAGCGCGGGAGTACCAGTAGTAGTGATCGTCGCCCAGCTGCAGAATGCGCGAGACGAGGAGCGGTCCGTCGTACATGTCGGTGCGAGCGCTCCGGTCATTCCGCATCCAGCGGTGGGCAGCGTCCACGGGATCGCCCTCGCCGCGAAGGTCGGTGGTGGGCACCCGGTCGTCGACGGTTGGGTCCACGACCTGATGCGGCTGCCCGTCGATGTCCACCAGGCGCACCGCTCCCCAGCCGAATTCGCGATTCGCGCGCCGGGTGGCTTCAGACAGAACGGCAAGGTCGGCCGGACCACGCAGATCGACGTAGTGGGCGATGACGTACGGGATCTCCGGCGTGAGCTGTTGCGCGAACCAGATGGATCGCTGCGCCGCGGTCAGCGGGAAGGCGCCCACGGCCGCTCGCGCCGGGCGCCCGAGCGGGCGTTCCACGATGGCGACGTCGGGCCGGACGGGCGCGGGCCTTTCCGGGCAAGCGCACGCCGTGCCGCCGGATTGCTGCTGCGAATCGAAATCGAAATTCATCTTTCCCCCTCAGGCTGCGCTCTGCACTCCACCACCCCACTGCGCAGAGTCGTCGCGGATGTCGGATCGGCGACTGCTATGGCACCAACCATCAGCCTCCTCGCCCCGCACCGCCTTCACCAGGCACCCCAGGGTGCGTACCCGCCTACCCTCCGAATTCGGGGAGGTGCCCGCGCCGCCACCCGAGTAGCGTCGAACGGGTGACTATTCGCCTTGGATACCAGATGCCGAATTTCAGTTACTCCACTCCCGTCGCGGACCTGTTCCCGACCGTCATCGCGCAGGCCCGCGAGGCCGAATCCGCGGGCTTCGACACCGCATTCGTGATGGACCACTTCTATCAACTGCCGGGCATCGGTGCGCCCGACGAACCGATGCTCGAGGCGTACACCGCCCTCGGCGCCCTCGCCACGGCCACCGACAACATCCAGCTGTCCGCGCTGGTCACCGGCAACACCTACCGCAACCCGCCCATGCTTGCCAAGGCGGTGACCACCCTGGACGTCGCCAGCGGCGGTCGGGCCGTCCTCGGAATCGGCGCCGGCTGGTTCGAACTCGAGCACACGCAGTACGGCTACGAGTTCGGCACGTTCACCGACCGATTCGAACGGCTCGACGAGGCACTGCAGATCATCGCGCCGATGCTGCACGGCGAACGTCCGACGTTCGACGGCAAGTGGTATCACGTCGAGAACGCGATCAACGAGCCGCGGATCCGCGACGACCTGCCGATCATGCTGGGAGGTGGCGGAGAGAAGAAGACGTTCGGTCTCGCCGCCCGGTTCGCGGACCACCTGAACATCATCTGCAACGCCCGCGAACTGCCGCGCAAGCTCGAGGCTCTCGATACCCGGTGCTCGGAGATCGGTCGCGACCGGTCCACGCTGGAGACCAGTTACCTGGCCTTCGTCATCATCGACGAGGACGGCGACCGCGCCCGGCAGCTTCAGCACGACTTCCTGCTCACGCAGGGCGTCGACCTGTCGACGGCGTCGGACGAGGAACGCGCCGCCGCCACCGACCGGCAGTTCTGCGGTGCCCCCGACGAGGTGGCCGAACAGCTGAAGACCCGTGTCCTCGACGCGGGAATCGACGGCATCGTCCTCAACCTCGTCGCCAACGGGCACGAACCCGGCATCGTCGAACTCACCGGGCGCACGTTGCGTCCCCTGGTCGACGCCTGACCGTTCCGGCAGCCAGGAATACGCGCACTACCTCTGCGGTTGGACCCAGAGGTAGTGCGCGAGGCTAGCCTCTCGCGCCTGTTCTTGGTGACGAAAGGTGACGAATCCCGTGAGCGCTGTTCTGTCGATTCTCGATCTGGCCTACATCCGCGAGGGCGACACGGCGCGGGACAGTTTCGATGCGAGCGTGAAGCTCGCACAACTCGCGGAGACCCGCGGGTACCGCCGCATCTGGTACGCGGAGCACCACAACATGCCGTCGATCGGCTCATCCGCGACGAGCGTCCTCATCGCGCACGTCGCCGCGCACACCGAGAGCATCCGGCTCGGCGCCGGCGGCATCATGCTGCCGAACCACGCGCCGCTGACGATTGCGGAGCAGTTCGGCACCCTCGAGACACTGCACCCCGGTCGCATCGACCTCGGACTCGGACGCGCCCCCGGCAGTGATCAGAAGACGATGTATGCGCTGCGCCGCGACCCGGCGTCCGCGGACCGCTTCCCGCAGGACGTGCTGGAACTCCAGGCATACCTCCGCGGTGTGTCACGGGTTCCCGGCGTCGACGCGATCCCCGGCAAGGGCACCAACGTTCCCCTCTACATTCTCGGGTCCTCGACGTTCGGCGCACAGCTCGCCGCGAAGCTCGGACTCCCCTACGCCAACGCGTCGCACTTCTCCCCCGACTCGCTCGTCGATGCCGTCACGCTGTACCGGGAGCGGTTCGAGCCGTCCGAGGATCTGTCCGAGCCGTACGTGATCGCCGGCGTCAACGCCATCGCCGCGGACACCACCGAGGACGCGCACCGGCAGTTCGAAGCGTCCCTGCGGCGGCGGGTGGTGCAGATGGTCGGTCGGGGGCAGAAATTCACCCCCGAGGAGGTCGACCTCATCATGACGTCCCCGGCGGGTCAGCAGGTCGCGCAGATGGTGCGCTACTCCGCCGTCGGAACGCCGACCGAGGTCAAGACGTACCTCGACGAGTTCGCCGAGCACGCGCAGGCCGACGAGCTGATCGTCGCCTCCCATGCCGAGAACACCGAGTCCTGGCTGAAGACATACGACCTGCTCGCCGACGTGTGGCGCTCCGCGCCCGTGCGCCTTTCTGGTAGCTAGCACAACCAGAAAGGCGCACGGGCGGCGAAGCCGCCTACTGCTCGTGGACGATCACGCCACGCAGGTTCTTTCCGTCCCGCAGATCCTGGTAGCCCTCGTTCACCTGCTCGAGCGTGTACTTGGTGGTGATCAGCTCGTCGAGCTTGAGCTGACCCGCGTCGTACAGGCGCAGCAGGCGGACGATGTCGTACTGCGGGTTGGCCGAGCCGAACAGCGAACCCTTGATCGTCTTCTGGTTCAGGGTCAGGTCGGTTCCCGAGATGTGCACCGTGAGCTTCGCCGGGTCGGCGAGGCCGGTGATGACGACGGTGCCGCCCTTGCCGATGACGGCGGTCGCGTTCTGCACCACCTCTTCGTCGACGGTGCCAACCAGGATGAGGGCCTGATCGGCGCCCTGCCCCCAGGTCAGTTCGTTGACCTTCTCCGCCGCGGTCGCGGCGTCCGCGAACGCGTGGGTGGCACCGAACTTCAGCGCGGCCTCCCGCTTCATGGCCACCGGATCCACCACCACGACGTACTTGGCGCCGGCGCTGACCGCGCCCTGCACGGCGTTGATGCCAAGACCGCCGATGCCGTAGATGACGACGGTGTCACCGGCGCGAACTCCGCCGGCGTACACCGCGGTGCCCCAACCGGACGGCACACCGCAGCCGACGAGGACGGCGGTCTCCAGCGGAAGCCAGTCGTCCACCTTCACCACCGAGTGCTGCGAGATGGTGGCGCGCTCCGCGAACGTGCCGAGCATGCACATGGCACCGAAATCCTGCTTGCCCGAGTGGAACCGGAACGAGCCGTCGGGCATCGAACCCTCGAGGATGGTGGCGCCCATGTCACACAGGTTCTGGCGGCCGGTGGCACAGTACCGACACGTGCCGCAGTTCGGGATGAAGCTGCAGACCACGTGGTCGCCGGGCTTCACCTTGGTGACGCCGGGGCCGACTTCCTCGATGATGCCGGAACCCTCGTGCCCGCCGACGATGGGGAAACGCGGTGGCAGATCGCCGTCGGTGAGGTGCAGGTCCGAGTGGCACAGGCCTGCCGCCACATACTTGATGAGCACTTCGCCGGGGCCCGGACCGTCGAGCTCGAGTTCCACGATTTCGAACGGCTTGTGCGTTTCGAACAGAACCGCTGCTTTGGTCTTCATGTCTTCTCCTCGTTGAGTGACGGTCAGAGTGCGATGTTGACGGCTTTGGTCTGGGTGTAGAGATCGATGGCGGTCGCCCCGAGCTCACGTCCCCAACCGGACTGCTTGTATCCGCCGAACGGCATGGCGGTGTCGAACCCGTTGTACTGGTTGATCCACACCGAACCGGCCTTGAGCTGACGGGCCGTGAGGTGCGCCTTGGACAGGTCCTTGGTCCAGATTCCGGCGGCGAGGCCGTAGATGCTGCTGTTCGCCGCCTTCGCGACTCCCTCCTCTGCGTTGAACGGGAGCGCTGCGACGACGGGGCCGAAGATCTCCTCCTCCACGATGCTGAACTCAGGTTTCACGTCCACGAACACCGTCGGCTCGACGTAGAAGCCGGTGTCGCCCCAGCGCTTTCCGCCGGTGAGGGCGCGGGCGCCGTCGGCGAGTCCGGCGGCCAGGTAGCCGGTGACCTTGTCGAACTGCTCCTGCGACACCAGCGGTCCGAGCTGGGTGGTGGGGTCGAGTCCGGGGCCGATCTTGACCTGGCTGGCGGCCTCGGCGACCGCTGCGGTGAAGTCGTCGAAGATGCTGTCCTCGACGAACATCCGGGTGCCTGCGACGCAGCACTGGCCGTGGTTGAACAGCCAGGCGTTGAGCGATCCGGTGACGGCGGCGTCGAAGTCGGCGTCCGCGAACACGACGTTGGCGCTCTTGCCGCCGAGTTCGAGCGACACCTTCTTGAGGTTGCCCCTAGCGGCGTCGACGATCTTCTTCCCGACCTCGGTGGAGCCGGTGAACGCGATCTTGTCGACGTCGCCGTGGGCCGACAGTGCCGCGCCGGCATCGCCGTAGCCGGTGACGATGTTGACGACGCCGGGCGGGAAGCCGGCCTCCTCGAACACCTCACCGAGCAGGATCGCGGTGAGCGGGGTCTGCTCCGCGGGCTTGAGGATCACCGTGTTGCCGGCGGCGAGCGCGGGGGCCAGCTTGAATGCGGCCATCAGCAACGGGAAGTTCCAGGGAACGATCAGACCGCAGACGCCGACGGGTTCACGCAGCGTGTACGCATGGAACTGGCCACCGGGGACGAACGGCATGCTCACGTTGACCGTGCTGCCCTCGATCTTGGTGGCCCAGCCCGCGAAGTAGCGGAAGATGTCGGCCGACCAGGCGACGTCGACTGCCGCGGCGATGCCCGCCGACTTGCCGTTGTCCAGCGCCTCCAGCTGGCCGAATTCCTCGGCGCGCTCGGAGAGGATGTCGCCGACCCGCCAGATCAGCCGTTCCCGCTCGTTGGGCTTCATGGTGGCCCACGGGCCTTCGTCGAATGCCGTGCGAGCGGCCCGGACCGCACGGTCTACGTCTTCGGCGCCGCCGCGCGCGACGGTGGTCAGCACCTGCCCGGTGGCCGGGTCGATCGTCTCGAACGTCTCACCGCTCGCCGATTCCACCCACTGCCCTCCGACGAGGAATCGCTTGGTGCCGGACAGAAAGTTCCGTACCGACGGCAAGAGTTCCGCTTGGCTGGGTTCGATCGTCGCTGTCATCAAAACCTCCGAAGTTGTGAATGTGACGTGGCTCATAGTGCACTGGTTGCCATATCACTAACTGTCCTGACTTCGGACACCTCCGGACGGTCGCGGATCGGTGGATGAAACTGCAGCTAGACGGTGATATCGAGAGCTCGGATCCGGACGTAGAGCGTGCTGCGGCTGATGCCCAGTGCGGCCGCGGCATGCACCTTGTTGCCGCCGCATTCCTGCAGTGCGTCGACAATGGCCTGCCGTTCGGCGCGCTCACGACCTGCCAACCGGGACACCCGTGTCGGCGTCCGATACTGGTCAGGTAGATCCACGACAGCGATGTTCGCGCTGCTGCGCCTGCCCGCAGCGGCCTTCAGCACCACGGACAGTTCCGCGATGTTGCCCGGCCAGTCGCGGGCGATCAGAGCGTCGAGCGCGCTCGCGGTGAGCCGGAGACCGGGATCGACCGAATCGAGGATCCCCTGCGCGATGTCGGCGAATTCGCGGCTGCGTTGTCGCAACGGCGGAAGCACCACTTGTCCGGGGCAGCGGCCCACCAGACCCGCCACGCCCGGCGGCAGGTCACCCAGAGGGGAACTCGTCATCACGATGCGTGGCCCCGCGTCGGCCGCCAGCATCTTCACGACCAGCGGCAGCATCGACTCGGGTAGCAGTTGCACTTCCTCGATCACCAGGACCGCGGAGGGTCCGGCCGCCAGCGTGAGAAGTCGGTCGATCCACGCGTCGGCGCCGTCGAGGGCGATGGCGGCGGCGTCCATACATACGAGCGACCGGTCGCCGGCCAGATCACGAACCGCCGTCGTCCTGCCGGTTCCCGGTTCTCCGCTGATCACCACCGGATCCCGGGTCTCCCGCAGCCGCGACAACTCCGACCTGCTGCGTTCGACGACGGAACTCGACGGGGACTTGCCGCGCCGGATGGGGGTGCTGGTCCGGCGGTCCGGTCGGACGACGAACACGGCCCCGCCGTCCGTGCCCGCCACGCGGTCGGCGCGGACCAACGCCGGTTCGCCCGAGGACAGTTGGATGCGCACCGTCTTCGACTGCTCCGGACGCAGGTCCGCGGCAAGCCCTCGCAGCGTCGCGTGATCGGACACCTGGAGCAGGTCGAGCGCCACCCGATTGCTGAGCAGGATGTCCTCGCCGATCGCGGTGACCGCCATCTGATTCTGCGGCGACACCCGCTGGAACGCGTCCACGAGCCGCTGCTGAGACACCCGGGACCCTTCGAGCAGCCGTCGTTCGATGTCCCCGGCCGCGCGGGCCAGGAACGGGGCGAACAGCGGGTTGGCGCGCGACGCGACGCCCGTCATGTCGAGGATGCCCTCGACGCGGCGCGTCACCGGGTGGACGATCGGGTGTCCGTAACAGCTGAGGTCCTTGAACCGCTCGAGGTAGTGCTCCTCGCCGTGGATCACGACTCCACGCCGGACCTCCATCGGCGTCCCCAGCGCGGTGGTCCCGACGCAGTCCTCGCCGAACCGCGAACCCAGCACCGCCCCGGCGCCGTCGATCAGGCGCTCGAGTCGGGGGCCGTCGAAGAGCCGGGCGACGATGCGGCAGTCGCGGTCGGCGAGCAGGACACAGAATCCGGTGCCCTGGATCTGCTGTTCCATCTCGTCGAGGACGGGCCGGGCCGCCTGCAGCAGCCGGCTGGAGTTGTCCAGGTCGGAGCAGGGGTCACCGGTCGGCGTCGAACTCGGTTCCAGGCCGCTGAGCGCCGAACGCTTCCAGGACAACGCGATCTCCGGCCGCATCGCCGCGTGCCCGGTCATGCCGCCAAACTCCAACCTCGACTCCTTGCCGCGCGCGGGTCGGGTCGTGCACCGGTGCACGACTCACACCCGAACGTACCCACCCAGTGTGACCCACGCCATAGTGCCTGTGGGCGCGGCGAGCAACTGTCCGGAATCTGGACAGTGCCTCGTTCACTCAGTCGAACAACCCCCGGACGAACGGGATGGTGTCGGCCTGCGAATCGACGAGAGTGCCGCTGTGGTCGGTCGGATACGTCTTGAACGTGACCGGCTCACCGTTGGCGGTCAGTGCCGCGACCAGCGAGAACGCCGAGGGCGCGGGCACGTCGATGTCGGCGAGCCCCTGCCCGATGAACAGGGGACGGTCGTACCCACTCGTCGGGACGCCCATGTAGTCCACGAGCAGCCCATGGAAGTTCGGGATCTGGTTCAGCGGCTTGCTGAACAGGTCGCCGACCACCACACCCTCCGCGGCGTCGTGGAGGTCGTTGACGCACAGCTGCTCCGCGGCGTCCACGTACCGGGCGCCGAGCGGGGTGAGATACGAGTCGAGGTCGATCTCGGGGTGCGCCGACCGCAGTCCCGCGAGGATGTAGAACAGGTACGACGTGAGGCCGGCGGGGATCGCCGTGGGCGGCACCCCCGGGCCCAGCGGCAGCAGTGTCAACTCGATGTTCGCGGGCACACCCGTTCCCACGGCCCCGCGGTAGTCGAGCGTCTCGCCGCCGTACTCGGTGGCGTAGCGGGCGGTGGTGATCGCGGCACCGCCACCCTGCGACTGGCCGACCACCACCCACTTGTTCGACAGGGACTCGTCGACGGCGCGGGCGGCCTTCACCGAGTCGACGACGCTGTGCGCCTCGACCTTTCCGTCGAGGTACGGCATCACACCGGGTGTGCCGAGGCCGACGTAATCGGTGGAGACGACGGCATATCCCTGCTCGAGCCAGCGTCCGAGGTACGGGTAGTCACGCTCGGGAAGCGCGGGACCGACGAGCGAGGGAGCACAGTCGTCCGCGAGCCCGGACGTGCCGTGTGCCCACGCGACCACCGGCCATCCCCCGTCGGGCGCGTCCCCCGGTGGCACGTACACGGCGCCGCTGCTGAGTGCGGGGCTCCCGTCGGACCCGATCGACCAGTAGGTGATTCGCTGCGCGTCGGCAGTGCCGGGGATCCAGAGGTCGGCCGGTAGCGGCTCGACCTCCACGACGCTCCCCGGCCCGCGTTCGGCCTCGTCGGCGAACGCGGCCGGGGAGGCGAGGCAGGTGCCGCCCACCGTCAGAGATGCGATCGCGACACTTGCCGCGGCTCGCGCCATACGTACCGAGTGTGTCTTCACCGCTTCAAGATAGAGCCTCCCCCGCACGTGAGTGGCAAAGCGTGCGGGAGCACACTTTGCCACTCACGTGCGCTACGTCTGGGACGCGAGATCCCGTCCCCGGGTCTCCGGGATCGTGAACAGTGCGGCGATCGAGACCGCGACCAGCGCGAGCGCGTACCACTCGAACAGTTCCGGCGTACCGCGGTCGGCGAAGAACGTCTGGACGTATGCGGCCGTCCCGCCGAACGCTGCCACACCGATCGAGTACGGCACTCCGACACCGGCGGCACGTAATCCGGTCGGGAACAGTTCGGCCATCATCGCGGGCATCACGGACAGGATCGCGCCCATCACGAACAGGGCGATCGCCATCGCGATGAACAGCGTGACCGCGCTGTGCCCGATCATGGCGTTGAGCGGGAACAGCAGGGCAGCGATACCGACGTTGCCGATGTACAGCACCGGTTTGCGTCCGATCCGATCCGACAACGCACCCCAGAACGGCAGCGACGCAATCAGTACGAGGTTCGCGCCGACCCCCGCCCACAAAGCGCCGGACGGATCGATGCCCCGGACGGTGATCGCGTACGCCGGCGCCGACACGGCCCACACGTAGTAGACGACGGTGCCGCCGACCGTGAAGAACAGGATCTGGAACACCTGCCGCCGGTGCGCCAGGAACAGCTGCCACATCGACTGCTTCGCCGTCTCGTCACCCGACTCCTCGTAGACTTCGGTCTCCTTCATCCGGGACCGCATCCACAGCACGAACAGCCCGAGCACGCCGCCCAGCAGGAACGGCACCCGCCACCCCCAGTCGGCCATCTGCTCCGAACTCAGCGTCGTCGTGAGCAGTGCGCCGAGAAGCGTGCCGACGACGACTCCGGTGGTGTTGGAGATGTAGATGAGACTCGACCACAGTCCACGCCGGGCCGTCGGCGCGAATTCGACGATGTAGGTCTGCGCGGAGGGCAATTCACCGCCGTGCGCGACGCCCTGCGCGAGGCGCGCCACGACGAGGACCACCGCCGCCGCGACACCGATCGTCTGATGGGTCGGGGTCAGACCGATGATCAGGCTGCCGACCGCGGCCAGTCCGACGGCGAGCGTCATCGACAGCTTGCGTCCCCGCCGATCCGACAGCCAGCCGAACAGCAGACCGCCGAACGGCCTGGCGACGAATCCGACGGCGAAGACGCCGAACGACGCGAGCAGGTCGGAGACCGCGGAGCCGGTGTGGAAGAACTGCGGGGCGAAGAACGCGGCGAACGTCGCGTAGACGGTCCAGTCGAAGTACTCGATCCCGTTGCCCGTGCCCACGCCGACGATCGCGCGGGCCTTCTCCCAGCGCTCGGATCTCTGCTGGACGGTGTTCACGGTCCCGCTCTCGGTGGCGATCTCGGTCATCGTGCGTCGCTCCCCGCCGCCACAGCAGCATTGTCGGACCGGGCCTTGTCCAGCCGTCGAACGGCCAGTCCGGCGTAGATGGCGGCGGCGTCGGCGAGCACCGCGTCGTCGAATTGCGCTCGGGGCGAATGGTTCATGGGAGCGGCAGCGGGATCGGCGCCGGGCATGCACGCGCCCAGTCCGATGAACGCACCGGGCACTTCCTGCAGGACGTAGGAGAAGTCCTCGGACCCGGCCATCGGGTGCGTGACCGTCTCGTATCGGTCCTCGCCCATGAGGTCGCTGACCACTTCGGCACCGAACGCGACCTCGTCGACGTCGTTGATCGTCATCGGGAACTCCGGGGCCACGGTGACGTCGACCTCGACCCGTTGCGCGGACGCCACCCCCTCGAGCACCCGGCGCAGCGCCGCCGGCACTTTCTCATACGTGGCGGGCGAGTAGCACCGGACCGTCGCTTCGAACCGCGCATCGTCGGGGATGATGTTGTGCCGCGACCCGGCCTGCACGTTCGCGACCGTCACCACGACGGGGTCGAACACGTCGAACGTCCGGGTGATCATCGTCTGCAGCGACGTGATCATCTCGGCCATCGCGGTGATCGGATCCCGGGCGGTCGACGGGGACGATCCGTGTCCACCCGCCCCGCGCACCGTGACCGTCAGCTTGTACGACGCCGCGAGCAGCGTCCCCGCCTTGGAGAAGAATCGCCCCTGCGGCTTCTGGCAGGAGAAGACGTGCATGCCGTAGGCGGTGTCGGCGCGGCGGCCGGCGACGTCGAGGACACCCTCGTCCACCATCACCTTGGCGCCGTCCCACCCCTCCTCACCGGGCTGGAACATCAGGACGACGTCGCCCGCCAACTGGTCGCGATGACGGCTGAGCAATTGCGCGGCGCCGACCAGCGCGGCGGTGTGCAGGTCGTGCCCGCACCCGTGCATGGCGCCGTTCTGTGCCGCGAAGTCGAGTCCGGTCTGTTCGGTGACCGGGAGTCCGTCCATGTCGGCGCGCAGCAGCACCGTCTGCGCGGCGTCGACCGACCGCCTGCCGCCGCGAAGCACCGCGGTCACCGACGTCGTGTTCGTTCCCGTCGAGATCTCGAGCGGCAGGCCGGTCAACGCCTCGAGGACACGTTCCTGCGTGCGCGGCAGGTTCAGTCCGACCTCCGGTTCGCGGTGCAGTACGCGACGCAACTGCACGAGGTCGCCCTGGAGGGCGCGGGCGTCGTCCACGAGATTCATTGCTCTCCCTTATGTCGGTGGTCACTTTCTCGACCGAATGCGTCGGTGGTCATATGCTGTGATCCGCGCAGCGACGGACCGCCGAGATCGTCGAAAACGATCATCTGTGCCGATTGAGGGAAGGTTTTATGAGCGAAACGCTGACAGAATCCGAGCTTTCGCTCATTCATGCACTGCAGATTCGTCCGCGCGCGACGTGGTCCGAGCTCGCCCCGATCCTGCGGACGACGTCCGCGACGCTGGCGAGGCGGTGGGAGTCGATCACCGAACGCGGACTGGCCTGGATCACCGCGTACCCCGCGCCGATGACGGGCGCCGGTGCGTTCACCGCCATGATCGAGGTGACGTGCGATCTCAGCGGCACGAAGGCACTGGTCGAGGCGCTCACCCGGGACCCGCGGGTGGCGTCGATCGAACATGCGGCGCGCGGGCGGGACCTCATCCTGACGGTGCAGACGGGATCCCTGCACGAATTGTCGGACCTGGTGCTCGAGGAATTGCCCCGCCACCCGAGCGTCAATTCGACCCGGACCCACACGTGCACCGCACTCCACGCGGAGGGCAGCCGCTGGCGCCTCGATTCCCTGGACACGGCACAGTCCGCCGCGATCGCCGCACTGGAGAACACCCCTCCGCAGTCCGGATCGGCTCGGCCGGAAAGCCTGACCGACGAGGTCGCCCGCGCGCTCGTCCGCGAACTCACCCGGAACGGCCGGGCATCCGCGCGCGAGATCGCCTCGGTCATCGACCGGCCCGCGTCGTCGATTCGCAGGCAGCTGGCGGGGTTGCTGCGCTCCCGGGCCGTGGTGCTGCGCTGCGACGTGGCCCAGGACGCGACGCGGTGGCCCATCACCGTCACGTGGTGGTGCCGCCTGCCCGTGCGTGCACACCGGGAAGTCGTCGAGATCGTCAACGCCCGGCCCGAACTGAGGTTGTGCATGTCGCTCACCGGGCCCGCGAACTTCCTCGTCAGCATGTGGGTGCCTTCGCTGCCCGACCTGTTGCGGGTGCAGGAGTGGCTGGAGAGCCGGGCCCCCAGCCTCGAGATCATCGACTCGTCGGTGACGCTCCGGTCCCGGAAGCGGATGGGGTGGGAACTCGACACCCACGGCCGCGCGACCGGTTATGTCACCGTGCACGGCAACTGACCGCTACGGTCGAATGCGCATCATCGGACCGGCTGGAGCAGGTGATCACCGTGACCTCTACCGCGAAATCGTCGACTACCGGCGAGCGCGCCGACTTGCTGGAGTCGCTGGCGAAACACCGCTACTTCCTCCGCTACACCGTCCGGGACCTCACCGACGAACAGGCGGCCCAGCGCACGACGGCGAGCGAACTGTGCCTGGGCGGACTCGTCAAACACGTGTCGGACGTCGAATCGGTGTGGGCCGACTTCATCGTGCGCGGCACCGACGCTGTGCGTGGCGGTCCCGCGGACGGCACCGGCGCCGACGATCGCGAGAAGGAGTTCACCCTCCGCGACGACGAGACGCTGGCCGACGTCCTCGACCGCTACGCGAAGGTGGCGCACCGGACCGACGAGATCGTGGCCTCGCTGCCCGACCTCGACATCTCGCATCCGCTGCCGAAGGCGCCGTGGTTCGAACCGGGATCACGCTGGTCCGCGCGCCGGGTCCTGCTCCACATCATCGGGGAGACCGCCCAGCACGCCGGGCACGCCGACATCATCAGGGAGGCTCTCGACGGGTCGAAGTCGATGGGCTGAGTCAGCCGCGTTTGCGGGCCTCGATGAGGAAGCGGGTCGAGTGGGCCACGAACGGCCCCTCCGCCTCGATCAGGCCGTGGAGTTCCCGCAGACGTTCGCGGTACTCCGCGACGGTGAAGCCGGGCACCATCCAGATCACTTTGCGCAGGAAGTAGATGACGGCGCCGATGTCGAAGAACTCGATCCGCAGAGATTCGAAGCGGAGATCGACGACGTCGAGACCGGCGGCCTGCGCGTCCGCACTCTCGTCCTCGTAGTGGCGGCCACGCCGCACCTTCTCCGGTTGCGGCCCCAGGAAGTACTCGACGAGTTCGAAGACACTCGCATGCCCGACGTGCTGCGAGAAGTACGTGCCTCCGGGTCGCAGGACGCGGGCGATTTCGTCCCACCACACCGTCGCGGGATGCCTGCTCGTCACCAGGTCGAAGGCGCCGTCGGCGAACGGCAGCGGCGGTTCGTCCGCGTCGGCCACCACGACCGCACCGAGCGGATGCAGCAGCGCCGTCGCCTTCGCGACGTTCGGCGGCCACGATTCCGTCGCCACCATCACGGGAGGCATCGTCGTTGCACCGGCGAGGACCTCCCCTCCCCCGGTCTGGATGTCCAGAGCGGCGTCCGCGCGCGCGAGGCGTTCACCCATCAGGCGCTGATACCCCCACGACGGCCGCTGTTCGGTGGCCCGGCCGTCCAGCCAGGAGAAATCCCAGCCGTCCACCGACACGGATTTCGCCTCGGCCACCAACTCCTCGAATGTGCGTGCCATGCCGGGAAGCCTGTCAGAAAGTCCCGGATCGATCGAGCGGATTATCGGGGAAGCACCGGGCCCTCGCCGATGTTGATCCAGGCATGACCGTGCCGGAACACCGCACCCGAATCGCCGAGGAACGCGCCGACGCCGAACGCCGCATCGCCTCGCTGACCGGCCGTTTCACCGCAATTGTGGAGGGGTCGGAATTCACCACGGACGACGACGAACACGACCCCGAGGGCTCGACGATCGCCTTCGAACGGGCCCAGGTGTCGGCTCTACTGGCAGACGCGAGGCGCGAGGTCGAGGACCTGGCGGCGGCGCAGCAGCGACTCGACCGTGGGACGTACGGTCTCTGCATTCGGTGCGGTCTGCCGATTGCCGATGTGCGACTCGACGCGCTGCCTGCCGCGCAGACCTGTATCGACTGCGCCGGTTAGCCGGTGTCGCCGGGCAGGAGGGCTCCCCATTCCCGGGTGGCCACGTCCCGTGCCCGTCGATGGTCGTCGGCGTCGGGGTGCACGCCGTCGGCGAGGTCGGCGAGAGCTTCCGCCAGATCCCCGACATCGACCTGATGCCGCATGGAGGAGTCGAGTAGTTCGTCGAAGGCCTGGTCCGCGCTGTACGAGCTACCGCGCGCGGTGGTCAGGATCTGTACTGCAGCGTCCAAAGCGGACAGGTGCCGTGTCGCGCGGGTGTCGCGGTGAGCTTCGATCGTCAATCTTCCGCCTCTGAGGTGTCGCCACTGGGCGTTGCCGGTCTCTTGTCATCACATCACATCACGATCCGGACGTCCGTGTTGCCGAATCGAGACCGTGTCCGAAAGTTGTTTCTCGCCAGCAGGATACGAACTCCGGCAAGATACTTGTAACTCGCGTTACTACTCCAGGGTTCTACCCGTCGGTAGGGGGCGGGCGGCACGACATTTCTGAATGGCTCCAGAACAGCGGATCGAAACCGAACAGACTGGCCGTTCCGCAATACTGGTTTCCGGGTGGAGGCCCTCCGCCCGACGCGATCGGACGGCCGTGCGCCGCGCAGTCCTGTGGACCCGTGTGACCAGAACTGTTCAGAATCGGGATGATTGACGTGAAACTCGTCGTCGACCTCAATCGGTGCCAGGGCTACGCGCAGTGCGTGTTCCTCGCACCCGGCGTCTTCACCCTGCACGGAGAAGAGGCTCTTCTCTACGACGCGGGCCCCACCGACGACGAACGCGACCACGTGGCGCAAGCCGCCGCCGCGTGCCCGGTGCATGCCATCACCACGGACATCCCCGACCGACACGATGGGCAGTGACGTGCGGATCGTCATCGTCGGAGCGTCGCTCGCGGGCCTGCGCGCCGCGGAGGCACTGCGGGGGCAGGGCTTCGACGGTTCCCTCACCCTGATCGGCGACGAACCCTACGAGCCGTACGACAGGCCCCCGCTGTCGAAGGCCGTGCTCCTCGGAATCATGCCGCCCGACCACGCGGCGCTGCCCTTCCGCCCGGACCTCGACGCGCAGTGGCGGCTCGGCGTGCGGGCCACCAGTCTCGATCTGGAGCACAACCGGGTGGTTCTCAGCGACGGCGACACCGTCGAGTTCGACAAGGTGCTGATCGCGACCGGCGTCCGCGCCAGGCCGTGGTCGAATTCGTCCGAGGCCGCACTCGACGGCGTCTTCACCATCCGAACCTGCGACGACTCACGCCGGCTGAACGAGCGACTGTCCGCCGGACCACGTCATGTCCTGGTGATCGGGGCGGGGTTCACCGGCTCGGAGATCGCGTCGGTGTGCCGGGAGCGCGGGCTGTCTGTGACGGTCACCGAACGCGGCCCGGCACCGCTGGTCGGCGCGCTCGGCGGAGTGGTGGCGGCGGTCGCGGCCGACATGCAACGCGACCACGGCGTCGACCTGCGCACCGGGGTCACGGTGACCGGGCTCGACGGGGACAGCAACGGGCAGCTGTGCCGTGCGCATCTGTCGGACGGGACCACACTCGACGTCGACGTGGCGATCGTCGCGCAGGGCAGTATCCGCAACACCGACTGGCTGTTCGGCTCCGGCCTCGCCGCCGGGCCCCGCGGAGTCACGTGCGACGCCGGTTGCCGGGCGTTCGACATCAACGGCATCGTCACCGACAACGTGTTCGTCGCCGGCGACGTTGCGCGGCAACCGCATCCGCTCTACGACTACCAGCTGCTGGCATTGGAGCACTGGGGTAACGCGATCGGTCAGGCCGAGGTGGCGGCGCACAACATGATCCACGACGGTCTCCGCCGGCGGCCGCACCTCGAGATTCCGGCGTTCTGGTCCAGCCAGTTCGGCGTCAACATCAAGTCCGTGGGCATCCCCACCTACTCCGATCAGGTGGTGATCACGCAGGGGTCCGTCGCCGACCGGCGTTTCGTGGCGGCATACGGCTTCCGCGGACGCGTCACGGCCGCTGTGGCGTTCAATCAGGGTAAGTGGCTCGACTTCTACCGGGGACTGATCGAGTCTGCCGCGGCGTTTCCCCCCGACTTCGATGTCATGGACCGGGCGGAGCCGTTCGAGGTGCGTGCGTCAGAGTTGCCGGACCCGGCCGTTCTCAGCCACGGCCCCACCGTCGCGGTGACCGGCCATCTGCCCACCGAACGTCGCGTCGAGTTCGTCTCGCTACCGAAGTAACAGGGAGAGTGTCCATGTCGCGTGCGCAGCTGTTCCAGCGGATCACCGACCAGGCGAGCCGGCCGAATCCGTATCCGCTGTACGAGGAACTTCGTGAGACTCGGGTGGCGCCGCAGGACAACGGTTCCTACCTCGTCGGACGGTACTACGACGTGAAGGCACTCCTGCACGACCCGAGGATCAGCTCCGACCTGCACAACCGTGGTGCGGGACTCCCCGGAGCGGATCGTGCCGGCGACGGGCCGGAGTCGTTCCTCAAACTCGATCCGCCCGAGCACGATCGACTACGCAGACTGACGACGCGGCAGTTCGGTCCGCCGCACAGCCCCGACCGAATCGACTCCATGCGTGGCGAACTCGCCGCACTCGTCACGAAGCTGGTCGACGGGCTGGACGGTAAGGAGCGCATCGACATCGTCGACGACTTCGCCTACCCCTTCCCCGTCACCGTGATCTGCCGACTACTCGGGGTGCCCCACGAGGAGGAACCTCGGTTCCACGCCTGGGCCGACGCGTTGGTGGCAGCCATCGACCCGCGGCGTGCCAGCGCCGACAACGATCAGGTGAAGGTGGCGCAGAAGGCTCAGATGGAGATGGCCATGTTCATGGCAGGTCTCATCGAGGACCGTCGCCGCGATCCCGGTGACGACATGTTGTCGGGGCTTGCCAACGATTCGGGGCCCGACGGTCGGTTGAACACCGTCGAGTTGGTCACCAACTCCATCCTGCTGTTCATCGCCGGGCACGAGACCACCGTCAACCTCATCACCAACGGCATGCTGACCTTGCTGCGCAATCCCGACGTTCTCGAACGTCTTCGCGCCGAACCGCAGTTGATGCCGCAGGCCGTGGAGGAACTGCTCCGCTTCGAACCGCCCGTGCATCTCCTGGGCCAGCGCACGCCGATCGTGGACATCGAAATCGACGGTGTCACCGTCCCGAAGGGTTCGCCTCTCGTACTGGCATTGGCATCGGCCAATCGTGATCCCGAACGCTTCGTCGACGCCGACAAGTTCGTCCCCGACCGCACGGACAACCAGCACGTCGGTCTGGGCAGCGGCATCCACAGTTGCTTCGGCGCACCCCTCGCCCGCCTCGAGGGGCAAATGGCGCTCGCCGAACTCATCCGCCGCCTCCCCAATCCGCGCCTCGTCGAGGACCCGCCGCCCTACCGGCCCAACCCGGTGCTGCGAGGTCCGCGGCACCTGCTGGTGGACTGTGGGTGAGCCGCCGCTGCGCATCCTCGATCAACTCACCGGGGTGATGTCGGTGGTTGATGCGGGGTCTTCGGGTGGGGTCGATGTGTGGTGGCGGGATCCATTCGGTTCGGCCCGCGTATGCGGAGTGATGGGGCGCGGACCTCGTCGCCCACCCGGCCGGACCGTCGTTGACCTGAGCGTGGCAGGCGTCGCAGACCAGGGCGAGACCCTCGATGTCGGTGTGTCCGCCCTTGTGCCAGTCGGTGACATGGTGCACCGCACACAGACTCGCCGGCGCCGAACACCCCGGCCGGGTGCAACCCCCGTCCGAGGAGATCAGGGCGAGCCGCTGATCGGCGCTGGCCAGTCGACGCCGCCGCCCCAGGTGCAGTGGACGACCCGCATGGTCGAACAGCGCGAGCACCGGATGCGCCTCCTCGGCCAGCGCCAATGCGTCCGCGATGGGGAGCACCCCACCTGTGGCTGTCGTGGCCAGGCCCCCGACCGCCTGCTCCAACTGCTCGAGTGTCATCGTGACGATCACTGTGGCCGGTAGACCCCGGTGCCGGCCGAGCACCCCCGACTCGAGCAGCGCCCGGAACACTGCGCTGAAGGCGTCGTGATTGCGCTGCGCTGCGGTGCGGGTATCGCGGGCGGCCGCCGCCGCCAACAGGTCACGATCGATCGACGGGTCTTCGCCGTCACCGGCCGGTGAGTCGGGATCGTCCGGATTGTTTATTCCGGGCCGCGCCCATTTTGCGAGGATCGGATCGAGCATCGCCCGCGCGACGGGGTCGAGTTCACCGGAGATTCTCGACATCAGTTCGGTGTCCTGCCGGCCGATCGAAATGCCCCGTCGGCGTTTCCGGTCGCGGTCGTCGCCGAGGTTCCCGTCCGGATTCAGATATGCCAGCAGCCGATGCCCCGCCTGCTCCACATCCTCCGGGGTTCCGCTCCTCGCCAACGTGGCCAGTACGGCCTCGGCGTCGGCCACCGCGTCGTTGTCGACGGCGTGGGGAATCTTGCGCATCACCTTCGCGATCGCCCGCACATGATCCGTGCCGATGTCACCGTCGCTCTGTGCCGCAGCGGTTTCCGGCAACACCGGTGGCATCGGAACGCCAGCGAGAGTGTGCCACACCCCCAGCTCGCGGGCGGCGGTGACGCGGGCGGACGCGTCCGCGCCCGAGATCCGCAGCACGTCGATCAGGAGTTTCTTCGGCGACGTATACCCCAGATTCGCCGGGACCGAGCGTTCCACGCTCTCCACGACCAATCGGTGTGAGGCCGACTCCGCACGGCGAAGGGACTGTTCCATTCCGCGCATCACCTCGACGAGCTCAGTGTCCGACAACTCGGCCAGGTCGGCATCGAGCAGCCCGTCGACCGCGGCAGCGAGCATCGACAGATGCTCCGCCACCCGGCTACCCACCGACCCCCCAGTCGAACTCATGTGCGAATACTATCGCGGGGGTCCGACAAGTTTCGGACGCGAACTCCGACGGCCTTACCGCTTCGACACCGCGACATACACGAGCCGCTCAGAGCCGGCAGGCGCGTGGACATGCACCCCCGCCGGAGGACAAACAAAATTCAGTACGCCAGAACCGTTGCAAGCAAGACTCATAAAGAGATACCTGACGCTGGAAGCCAAGCCCACGATGCAACGTAGCTGTCGCCAGCGATCCTTTGGACACGCTTCCGACCGAGCCTCGCCACCGAACCGATCAGAGCCCGCGATCGCGCAGCGACTCGGACGGCGTCACGCCGTACTTGCGGCGGTAGGCGGCGGCGAATCTGCCGGTGTGCATGATCCCCCAGCGTGTCGCGACTTCGGAAACAGTTGCGCAGGAATCGCTTCCGGTGAGGTCTGCGTGGACACGCTCGAGGCGCACGTCGACGAGGTACTCCATCGGTGTCATGCCCACGTATTCTCGGAACCCCTGCTGCATGCGCCGGACGCTCACGCCGACGAGTTCGGCCATCTCCCCCGCGCTCCACGGGCGGGCCGGGTCCTGCTGGATCGCGTCGATGACCCGCTTGACGATGCGCGGCCGGATTCCCGCGGCACCCGTGTCGTCGTCCGGCATCGCGGTGAGCACGAGCGCCGTGGTCAATGCTCCACACAGTTGTTGCGACACCTGATCGCTGTGCAGGAGAACGCTGTCGCGCAACGCCTGGTCGGCGACGGAGCGGACGAACCTCAGCCAGTCGGCGCCGGCGCCGGTGCGTAGGTCGAGTTGCCGCGGCAACTCCTGCCCGGGCCGTGCGAGCACGCGGTCCATTTCGCGCTGCAGGTAGTCCCTGTCCACCTTGAACCCGATGATCTCGCAGGAACTGCTCCAGTTGGTGATGACGGTCCGGGTGTCGGGCGGGCAGATGGTGGCCAGCCCCGGTGTCGAGGTCACTTCCGTGCCGCCGGTGACGGAGACGATGCGGCCGGCCAGCGGGATGTTGATGCCGTAGGCACCGGGATGGTCGGACTCGATCGACACGGGCGCCCCGAAACCGATCCGGGCGAGCCTGGACGCGCCCATCTGGGAGGACTCCAGCGACGATCGCGCCGCGGTGTCCCGCGACAGCGGACGCAGCTCGTGAGGGAAGTACGCGTCCGCAACCACCTCGTGAACCTCGTCCCAGTCGGTGAAACCGGGACCTTCCAGCTCTCCTCGCATGCGTACGTCCAGACCTCTCACCTCGCGCCACGACCGCGCATGGGCAACTCCCGACCCTAGCATCGCCTGTGACTCACGTCACTGCAAGGACGTCCGACACCTGTCCGGCAAACCCGTTTCGCGTTCCGGATCGCGCCTTCGCAATGCGGATCGACGGACTGTGACGGCCGTCATACGTTGTGCAGGTCCCCCATCGCGGGGGCTATCGCACGAATCGTGCAGAAAGGCGGTCAGGAGAAATGGACCAGCGCACTCTGCGTAACATTTTCGGCCAGTTCGCCAGTGGCGTCACCGTGATCACGTGCGCCAATGCCGCCGGCGAGCCGCACGGCGCGACCGTCACCGCCTTCACCGCCGTCTCGATCGAGCCGCGGCTGTGCCAGGTGACGTTGACCCGGAAATCGAAGGCATGCAGCTACCTCGGTGATGCACCGTTCGCGGTGAACATTCTGGCCGCCGATCAGCTCGACACGGCCATGCATTTCGCCGGCAAACCGCAACGGACGGAACCGGTGTGGGACTCCTCAGGCATCGCTCCCGCACTGTCCGGCAACGCGGCGACGCTCACGTGCTCGCCCTGGGCGTCCTACGACGGTGGTGACCACATCATCTTCATCGGCGAGATCGTCGATGCATCCGTCGACCAGACCAAGGACCCACTGCTGTTCTACCGCAGCACCTTCCACGATCTCGGTGCCGCGTCGGGCACCACGGCGTGGAACGGCTGCCTCGACGACCCCCACAGCGGATGGTTCGACGCCGCCGCGTCGTTCACACCACTCCACCTGCAGCTCGCCCAGGCTGCCTCGTAATCCTGACCGAAAGGGAACACCATGACCACCACCGAAGCTGCCGCCGATACCGACGTCGACCGCACGAAGGTCAATGTCGCCGCGGACTGTGAAGCGAACCGGACCGCGAACTTCGCCACCCGCCCGATGACCGGTGACGAGTACATCGAGTCGCTGCGCGACGATCGCGAGATCTACCTGCACGGCGAGCGTGTCAAGGATGTCACGACGCATCCGGCGTTCCGTAACCCGATCCGGATGACCGCCCGCCTCTACGACGCGATGCACACCGGCGAGCACGTCGACGCCCTGACCACCCCGACGGACACCGGCAGCGGGGGTGTGACGATGCCCTTCTTCCGGGCGCCCAAGAACTCCGACGATCTGCTGAAGGATCGTGACGCGATCGCCACCTGGGCGCGGATGACGTATGGGTGGATGGGCCGCAGCCCCGATTACAAGGCGTCGTTCCTCGGCACCCTGCACGCGAACAAGGAACTGTATTCACCGTTCCAGGACAACGCCGAACGCTGGTACAAGGAATCGCAGGAGAAGGTTCTGTACTGGAATCACGCGATCATCAACCCGCCGGTCGACCGCCAGCTCCCGCCCGACGAGGTCGGGGATGTGTTCATGAAGGTGGAGAAGGAAACCGACGCCGGCCTCATCGTCTCCGGTGCGAAGGTCGTGGCGACCGGGTCGGCGATCACCAATTACAACTTCATCGCCCACTACGGGCTGCCGATCAAGAAGAAGCAATTCGCGCTGATCTGCACGGTGCCGATGGACGCACCGGGGGTGAAGCTGATCTGCCGCACCTCCTACACCCAGCAGGCCGCGGTGATGGGCTCCCCGTTCGACTACCCCCTGTCGAGCCGGATGGACGAGAACGACACCATCTTCGTCTTCGACAAGGTGCTGGTGCCGTGGGAGAACGTGTTCATGTACGGCGACGTGGACAAGATCAACGCGTTCTTCCCGCAGTCCGGGTTCCTGCCCCGCTTCACCCTTCAGGGCTGCACCCGCTTGGCGGTGAAACTGGATTTCATCGCCGGGCTGTTGATGAAGGCCCTCGACGCCACCGGAGCGGGCGGCTTCCGCGGAGTGCAGACCCGCGTCGGTGAGGTCATCGGCTGGCGGAACCTGTTCTGGTCGTTGACCGAATCGATGGTCCGCGACCCGGAACCGTGGGTGGGTGACACCGTCATCCCGAAGCTCGAGTACGGACTGACGTACCGGATGTTCATGCAGCAGGGCTACCCGCGGATCAAGGAGATCATCGAACAGGACGTCGCGTCCGGGCTGATCTACCTGCCGTCCTCGTCCGCCGACTTCAAGAGCCCCGACGTCCGCCCGTACCTCGACAAGTACGTCCGCGGCTCGGAGGGCATGACCGCGGTCGAGCGCGTCAAGATCATGAAGGCGCTGTGGGATTCGATCGGCAGCGAGTTCGGTGGCCGCCACGAACTCTACGAGCGCAACTACGCCGGCAACCACGAGGGCGTGAAGGCGGAACTGCTGATGTTCGCCGAGAACCGGGGCACGGTCAGCTCGATGAAGGGTCTGGCCGAGCAGTGCCTGGCCGAGTACGACCTGGACGGGTGGACAGTGCCCGACCTGATCGGCAACGACGACGTGTCCTACTTCGGCCGCAGCTAACCGCGCAGACCAGGAGAAACCATGACCACCATCGACAGCCCCACCGCGGTCGGCTCCGGCAACGCCGCCACCGACAAGTTCAAGGGCGCAAGGTTCACCGCCGACACGTCCCCGGAACGCCTGTCCGCGATCGCTACCGAGGCGCTCGCCGGGCTGAGCGCCCTGATCCACAAGCACGCCGTCACCTACCCGGAGTACCGGGTCCTCAAGCAGTGGCTCATCGATGTCGGTGAGGGTGGCGAGTGGCCGCTGCTGCTCGACGTGTTCGTCGAGCACGACATCGAGGAGGTCAACTCCACCCGGTTCCGGGGCACCAAGGGCAGCATCGAGGGACCGTACTACGTGCCCGGCGCACCGGAACTGCCCGCGCGGTGCACCCTGCCGATGCGCGAGGAGGACCGGGCCCACCCCGCCCTCGTCCTCCGCGGCCGGGTCACCGACCTCGACGGGGCAGGCCTCGGCGGGGCGATCATCGAGTTGTGGCACGCCGACGACGAGGGTTACTACTCGCAGTTCGCCCCGCACCTGCCGGAATGGAACCTGCGTGGGACCATCGTCACCGACCCGGACGGGCGGTACGAAATCACCACCATCGAGCCTGCCCCGTACCAGATCCCGACCGACGGCCCGACCGGACAGTTCATCGAGGGGGCCGGCTGGCACCCGTGGCGTCCGGCGCACCTGCACCTGCGGGTGACGTCCCCGGGCAAGCAGCCGATCATCACCCAGCTGTACTTCGCCGGCGGCGACTGGATCGACGACGACGTCGCCACCGCAACCAAACCCGAACTCCTTCTCGACCCGCAGCTCGACGACGCCGGGCGTAAGGTTGTCAGCTACGACTTCGCGCTCGATCCCGCCGCGGACTGAGACACCCACCCTCCCCCGGGCGACGCGAAAGATCTTGTCGCCCGGGGGATCGACGTTTGTGGAGGAAACATCATGCCGAGCACATCACCGGCGCGGACGACAGAGTTCGTGCACACCGCGACGGCCGTGATCGAGGTGGTCGTCGAGGGCAGCGGTCCGTCGGTGATCTTGCTGCCTTCCCTCGGCCGCGAGTCGTACGACTACGACGACGTCGCGAGTGGACTCGCGCGGAACGGTTTCCGGGTGTGCCGTCCCCAGCCGCGCGGCATCGGCCGGAGCACGGGACCCCTGGAGGACATCACGTTGCACGACCTGGCCGCCGACGTCGGAGCAGTGATCGAGGAACAGGACAACGGTGCGGCCGTCGTTCTCGGACATGCCTTCGGGCACTACGTCGCACGGATGCTCGCCGCCGACCGGCCCGACCTGGTGCGCGGGGTCGTCGTGGCTGCGGCGGGTGCCCGCAACTACCCAGCCGCGCTGACGGCGCTGGCGGTCAAATGCTCCGATTCCTCACTGCCCGAGGCAGAGCGGATCGGCTACCTGCAGGCCGGATTCTTCGCACCCGGCAACGATCCGGCCGAGTGGCTGACCGGCTGGTATCCGGAGGTGTCGAAGCGGCAACTCGCTGCCTCGGCCGCCACACCCAAGGACGAGTGGTGGGAGGTCGCGCACCAGCCGATCCTGGACCTGCAATCCGCTCTCGACCCGTTCCGTCCGCGCGAGACGGAGAACGAATTGCTTGATCGGTTCGGCGAGTTGGTCACCGTGACCGTCATCCCGAATGCGAGCCATGCGCTCATGCCGGAAGCGCCCGCACAGGTTGTGCGGGCGCTCACCGACTGGATTCGGGCTCTCGACAGCTGAGTGGTCAGACCCTCTCGAAGATCGCGGTCAGTCCCTGGCCACCGCCGATGCACATCGTCTCGAGGCCGTAACGGGCTCCGCGACGGTCCATCTCGCGCAGCAGTGTAGTCAGGATCCGCACCCCGGTCGCACCGACGGGATGCCCGAGCGAGATTCCCGAGCCGTTGACATTGGTGCGGTCGAAATCCTGTGCACCGAAATTCCATTCGCGCGTGACCGCCAGCGCCTGCGCCGCAAAGGCCTCGTTCAGTTCGATGAGGTCGATGTCGGCGAGCGTCAGCCCGGCGCGTTTCAGGGCCCGTTCGGTGGACGGCACCGGTCCGATACCCATCTCGGACGGCTCCACTCCCGCGACCGCCCAGGTGACCAGGCGTGCGAGGGGCCGGAGCCCCAAACGCTCCGCCTCCGCCCGGGTGGTGACGAGGCATGCTGCCGCACCGTCGTTCTGCCCACTGGCGTTGCCGGCGGTGACGGTCGCGTCGGGGTCGGTGCCGCCCATGATGGGCCGCAACCGAGCGAGCGACTCGATTGTCGTGTCGGCTCGGGGGTGCTCGTCCCGATCGACGACCTGCGGATCGCCCTTGCGGACGGGAACTTCCACCGGAACGATCTCCTCGGCGAACTTGCCCGAGTCGATCGCGGCGACCGCCCGCCGGTGGGAACTCACCGCGAGCTCGTCCTGCTCGAGGCGGCTGATGTCGTACTTGCGGCGCAGGTTCTCCGCCGTCTCGAGCATGCCGCCCGGCACCGGATAATTGCGTCCGCCTGCGGTGACACGACCGCGGGCGAGCCGGTCGTGGAGCGCTGCCGGCGCACCGTTGGCTCCCCAGCGCATCGACTCGGTGTAGTACTCGGCGCGGCTCATCGATTCCACGCCGCCGGCGATCACCAGTTCGGCGATCCCCGTCTGCACCCGCATCGCCGCGTCGAGCACCGCCTGCAGACCGGATCCGCAACGACGGTCGAGTTGCTGACCGGGAACCGTCACCGGCATTCCCGCGTCCAGGGCCACAACGCGGCCGATGGCAGGCGCCTCACCGTTCGGGTAGCACTGACCGAAGATCACGTCGTCGACGCTGCCCGGATCGACCTTCGTCCGCGCGAGCAGTTCGGACACCACCCGAGCGCCGAGGTCGGCGGCGGGTACGTCCTTGAACTGACCGCCGTATCGGCCGACGGGGGTGCGCAGGGGCTCGCAGACGACGACATCGTCCGCCTGGGCATTCGTATTTTCAGGCACTGCGGAAATCCCTTTCGTGATCGGTCCAGCGCTGCGCCCATTCACGCAGTTCGACCGCTCGGATCTTGGCTCCGTTGCCGCCCACGGTGGTCGGCATTTCCTCGATCACGTGCACCGCGGCGGGAACCTTGAACGCCGCCAGCGACTCTGCGCACCATGCCTTGAGCTCGGCGGCGCCGGCCGACGCACCGTCGGTGGGGACGACGAACGCCACCGCCTCGGTGTATCCGCCGGAGCCGGTGATGCCCACGACCTTCGTCAGGTGGACGGCGTCGTGTTCGGCCAGCCGGTGCTCGATCTCGGCGGGGTCCACCAGGAATCCGCGTAGCCGGAGGACGTCCCCCATCCGGCACACGTACGTATAGCCGCCGTCGCCGGTCGCGACGGCCAGGTCGCCGCTGCGGAACCACCCGTCGCTCGTGAACGCCCGACCCGCCGCATCCGGATTGCCGAGGTAGGCGTCGACGACGTTCGGTCCGCGCACCTGGAGCTCGCCCTGCTCACCGTCCGGAAGGACGGAGTCGTCCAGCGGGTCGACGATGCGAACCTCGATGCCGGGTTCGACCGGACGCCCACCACCGTTCCAGCGCAGGGATTCCGGGTCCGCGGCATCCCACAGGAGCATCAGGGCGAACACCTCGGACGACCCGAAGACGCCCGTGGTGACGGCGTCGAATTCGTCGCGCACCCACGCGGCGACCTCGTGCGACCGGCCGAGGAAGTCGGCGATCCCGAGGCGTTTCAACGACGACAGGTCGGCGCGGTTACCCGCGTACCACGTGTCGTGGAGCCGGGTGAAGAGATCGTCACCGCCGACGACGTGCGTCACCTTCGCCGATTCCATGCGGGCCAGCGTGGCCGCGGCGTCGAAGACGGGTTCCATCAGCAGCGTGCCGCCACCCGCGAGAGTGGCCAGAGCAGTGGAGTATCCGAATACCCCGGACACCGGCAGGACGCACAGGGTGACGTCGCCCGGTTCGACGCCAAGGACGACGGCGTCGGCTCGCGCGTGCCGTACCACCGCCGATTCGCGGTGCGCCGCGAGTTTGGGGACACCGGTAGATCCGGACGTCGTGAACGCGACTGCGAGCACGTCGTCCGGGTCAGCCCGCTCGCCGGCAGCCGTGACGGTTGCCCTGTCGGGTGTCTCCGGCACCTGGACGGTTCCGGTGTCCGCGCTGCCCGCTGTCCAGGCACCGCCGCCGAGGTCGAATCGCGCCAGGTCGGGAGCGGCGCTTTCCGTTCGAGGTCCGCACACGACGGCAACAGCCGGTGCCGGGAGGTCGAGGGAGTGCTGTGCCTCTTCGAGTCGGCCGAACAGGTCGAGACCGTGGAAGTGGTCGGCCACGGCCACCACCGCAGGTCGCGCCGAGGTGAGGATGTGTGCGATCTCGTGCGTGTTGTAGCGGGTGTTGACGCCGATGACGTGTGCACCCACAGCGGACGCGGCGAGTTGCCACACGATCGCGTCCGACCAGTTCGGCAACAGGACGGCCACACACTGGCCGCGCCCGACGCCGACGCGCAGGAGTTCCGACTTCAGGGCGTCGACGCGGGCACGAAGTTCGGTGCGGCTGGTGACGACCGGATCGCCGTCGACGACGTCGAGGGTTGCGGCGGCACCCGGGGCGGCGGTCACGAGTTCGTCGAGCAGCGAGGCGAGTGTGTCACGACGCGTCGCCGTGTCGTGCGCCGTCACGAGAGCACCACCGCCGCACGCAGTTCGGTCAACCACTCGTCCGCCACCGAGGCGAAGTCGTCGATCTCCTCCATGGGGTAGTGGCCGATGCCCTCGAGCAGGGTGAAGGACGCAAGTCCGGGACGGGCGGCGTCGAGCGCCGACACGGTCTGCTCGACACGTCCGGCGTCGATCCACGGGTCCTGCGCGCCGGCGACGAGCCTGAGAGGACAGGTGATCTCGGCGATCCGGTCGCGCACGTCGTGCGTCCCCCAGCCGATCAGGTCGGACGACGAGATCTCCGGGTCCTCACGCTTGTGCATCGTGGCGATCAGGTGCGCCTTCGCCTCGGGCACGGAATGTCCGACGGAGGCGAGCGTGCCCAGGTAGGTGCGGTCGGCGCGGCTGGGCCCGGCGACATCCTCGAGTTCGCGCCGCAACCCTCCCACGTTGACGCGGCCGGGACCGGCCTCCGCTGCCATCGCAATCGCTCCGGCCAGCGGCCTCGACGACCGCGCGGCGAGTTCGAGTGTCAGTTTGCCACCGATGGAACACCCGACGACGAAGGGGCGTTCGACGGCGAGCGCATCGAGGACCTTCCCGAGCCAGTCTCCGAAGGCGACGATGCTGGTGACGGGACCGTCGACCGCGGGCTCGGAACGTCCGTGCCCCGGAAGGTCGGGGACGATCACCCGGTAGCCCCGGCCTGCCAGTTCGGACGCGACGTGCCGCCACTGGACTCCGCTCTGGCCTGCGGTGTGCAGGCACAGAACGGTGGGCGCCTCGGTGGCCCGCTGATTGTCGGGGGTGATGATCTCGACGAAGCCGAGCGCTCCGTCGATCTCCAGGTATCGGGCCTCGATCATGGCCGGGCCTCCCTTCCGCACGTGAGTGGCAAAGTGTGCCCCGACACGCTTTGCCACTCACGTGCGGCGCTGCGGGCATGGGCGATGATGATGTCGAGTGGTTTGGTGAGGCGCAGGTACTCGTACCCCACACCGCTGGAAGAGAATTCACCGATGATGGCGCGGCGCATGAAATCGTTCCGTTCGGCGAACACCAGGTCGACCCAGGTGACGGCCGGGGCGATGAGCGTGAACGTTGCCCCACCCGGGACGCGGCGGGCGACGTCGATGATCGTGCCGCGGTAGATCCGCAGCTGCAGTTCGCGGGCCCGGCCCGAGGAGTCGGTGCACCGCACACCCACGGTACCGTCCCACGTCGACAACGAGGACGCGAAGGCGGTATCGGCGGAGAGGGATTCGCGGAGACACTCTCCCCAGGCGGGCGTGCAGAAGTCGACAGCGGGATTGAAACGGACGTCGGACGGTTCGGGCGAACGCCACGTCTCGATTCCCTCCTCGCGAATCGACCCGGCCTCGTCGACGAGCCGCACTTGGCGATCGAACACTGCTCCGGTCTCGGACTGTCCGACGCGCGTGACTACGGACTCGACGTGGACGACGTCGGCACCCGTTACCGTGGACTGCGAATTCCATTGCAGTCCGGTGCGTGTGGCACCGGACGTCGTCGCCGGAGCGAGTACTCCCGCTACGACGATTCCCGTCAACGACGCCTCCGGCAGCGACAGTCCGAGTTCGGAGACGCGCCGGGCGTCGCTCACAGTGCGATCGCCGACGGCGATACTTGTGGTGAGTGTGCTCATTCGCCCGCCCTCCCCAGCAGTTCGTCGGAGATGATCCGCATCTGGATCTCGCTGGTGCCCTCGAAGATCTTCGTCAACCGCGCATCCCGCCAATGCCGCTCGACCTGGAAGTCGGTGGTGTACCCGGCGCCGCCGTGAATCTGCACCGCCTCACTCGTCACCCGCTCGGCCATCTCCGTCGCCACCAACTTGCACATCGACGCCTCCAGCGAACACCGACGGCCGGTGTCGATATCGGTGGCCACCGAATACATCAACTGCCGGGCGGCCTCGATGTCGGCGGCCATCTTCGCGACCTTGAACCGCAGATGCTGGAAATCGGCCAACTCGTGCCCGAACTGCCGGCGGGTGTGCAGATACGCGATCGAATCCTCCAACGCACCCCGCGCCAGACCGATCGCCCGGGCCGCGGTATGCGCCCGCCCCACCTCCAGACCGGACACCGCCAGGTAGAAACCCTTGCCCTCCGCACCGAGCATCGCCGTGGCCGGCACCCGGAAATTGTCGAACGAGAGCTCCCACGTGCTCCACCCGAAATACCCGATCTTGCGGATCTTCGTCCCGCTGATCCCCTCCGGGAACCCGCCGCGCTGCTTGTCGATCAGGAACGCGCTGATCCCCCGGTGCGGTTTCGCCGGGTCCTTGTGCGGATCGGTGCGCGCGAACAGCACCAGGTAGTCGGCCTCGTCGGCGTACGTGCACCACATCTTGGTGCCGCTGATCACCCAATCATCGCCGTCGCGGGTCGCGCGACACGAAATGCTCGCCACATCGGATCCGGCCTCGGCCTCCGACAGCGCATACGCGCCCAGGTACTCGCCACGAGCGACCTTCGGCAGCAACACCGCCTCCTGCTCCGCGGTGAACCCGCCGCCCATCCCGTTGCCGCGGGCCAGCAGCCCCGACACGCTCATCCACGCCCGGGACAACTCCTCCGCGACCAGGCAGTACTCGAACACCCCGAGACCGAGACCGCCGTGCTCCTCGGGGATCATGATCCCGAAGAACCCGACCTCGGCCATCGCCTTCTTCAACGTGTCCGGGATGGTGCCGCGGACCGGGTCGAGTTCGTTCGCGACCGGGAGCACCTGCTTCATCGCGAAATCGCGTGCCAGGTCGCGGATCGCCACCCGGTCCTCGGTCAGATACCGCGGCGAGTCGGTACGCGGCTGTGACGGCCGGTGAGTCATGGACACTCCTCATCCACTCGAACTACGGGGCGCGTGACTCGGGGGAACTCGCGGTTCCACACTCGGATCACATTAACGCTTGTTCACCCAGTAGAGCACGGACGGGAACGCACCGTCAATGCCGAATCTCCCCGAGTCAGGCGGGACGGTATCCGACCAGGTTGAGCGCGTAGACGCCGTACGAGTCCGCGACCGTCTGCGCGGACAACGGTCCGTCCGGGCGGTACCAGAGCGCGATTCCCGCGCACATGGTGAGCACCGCAGTCACCGCCTGGTGAACATGGGGGACGTCGAAGTCACCACCCGCCACACCCGCCTCCGCGATGGTGACGAACAGGTGCTCCTGCGCGTCGCGCGAGCCCACGACCCGTTTGCGGTCCACCTCGTCGAGGTACCGCAGCTCGGTGTTCGCCACCAGGCAGGCTTGCTGATTGCGGGCGGTGTACAGCGAATGCGCGACCACCGCGGCCATCCACTGCTCCGCCGGCGCGGACCCCGCCTTCCGCAGAGCGGTCCGGGTGGCGGTGAACTGCTCGTCACTGGCCGACCGCAGAATCTCGACCAGGAGCTCGTCCTTGTTCTCGAAATGGTTGTACACGTTGGCGGCACTGCAGCCCGCACGTTTGGCGATGGTGCGCATGGTCGCCGCATGAAAGCCGGCGGTATAGAACTCCTCCAGCGCCGCGTCCAGGATCCGCTGCCGGACGGAGGGAATCACCGCACCGCTTGACCGAGTGTTCATCCCTCGGAGAGTAGGGGCCGCGCACAGCGTGGGCAACACCCCTGCAGAAAATGCAGCTCACCAGCCTTCACGCACGTCGATCGGGGTGACGGCGCACGGTATTGACCGACGGTAGCGCGTCCGTTATGGTCCACATCACGTGAACAACCGTTAATAACCAGTTCGCGCATTCCGCTCCTCACACCGTGGAGGTAAGCCACCTTGAGCACCCTCGAAGAACGAATCCGCCGCCTCGAAGACCTGGAGGCCATCCGGTACCTCGACGCGCAGTACTGCCGCCATCTCGACGACGGCAACTGGGACGCCCTGATGGATCTGTTCACCGACGACGGCGAATTCGACGGGCTGTCCAACCCGAAGGGCAAGAGCGAGATGCGGGCGTTCTTCGCCGGCCTCGCCCCTGGCGGGCTCACCGCGTTCTGGCATTTCATCACCAACCTGGAGATCGACCTCGACGGCGATCGCGCCACCGTCCGCTCGTTCCTGTGGCAGCCCTGTGTATCCGACGCCAACGCCTCCATCGCCGCCGGCCGCTACACGGACGAGGCCGTCAAAGTCGACGGCCGCTGGTTGTACCGCGTCAAGCAGGTGCGCTTCCACTACTTCGGTCCGCTCGCGGAGGGCTGGGACGAGAACCAGTTCGCACTCGACTCGGCGCGACGCGCGGCGGTGAACGCGTGACCACCGAGTCCCCCGCCACCGCGGCGAGCGCAGCCGTCTGGTCACCGATTCTCGTGTTGCCGGAGTTCGTCGAACTGCGGCGTCGACGCCGGGCGGTCACTGCCGGACTCGGCCTGATCGCGATCGCACTGTTCTCAGGCTTTCTCGTCGGATTCGCGTTCTTCCCCGAATCCCTCGGCGACAACTCGGCGTTCGGCATCCCCTTGTCGCTGTGGGTGGTCTTCTCCCAGTTCGCCGGCACCTGGGTGCTCGTGTACGCGTACTTCCGGCTTTCCCGAACCTATATCCAACCCGCAGCCGATGCCGCAGTCCGGGCCATCGCGCAACGTGATCAGGAGGTTGCCTCATGACCGGCGACGCCGATTTCCTCGCCATCGGCATCTGCGCTGCCGTCATCTCACTCACGCTGTGGGTGACATTCGCCGCATCGCGCCGAAGCCGAAGCGCCACCGGATTCTTCGCTGCGGGTCGCTCGATCACCGGCTGGCAGAACGGTTTCGCGATCGCCGGCGAATTCATTTCCGCCGGTAGCTTCCTGGGCACCACCGGCTTGATCTTCTACAAGGGCGTCGACGGCGCCGTCATTCTGTGCACGTCGGTGGTCTCCTTCCTCCCCGTCCTCTTCCTCCTCGCCGAGAAGATGCGGAACGTCGGAAAGTTCACGCTCGCGGATGTTCTGGTGTTCCGGACCGGCGCACGACGCGTCCGGGTGGTGGTTGCGCTCAGCACCATCGTCACCGGTACGTTCGTGCTGCTCGCCCAGCTCGTGGCGGCGGGTGTCCTGCTCGAGTCCGTCTCGGGGATCCCGTTCGGTCTCTCCGTCGTGGTGGCCGGATCACTCATGGGCATCTACGTCTTCGTCGGCGGAATGCTGGCGACCACGTGGGTTCAGGTGATCAAGTCGTCCATCCTGTCGATCCTGGCGATCGTGGTGTGCCTCGGGATCCTCGCGAAGTTCGGCTTCAGCGTCCCCGGCATGCTCGGGGCGGCAACCTCGAACGCCGCGGCCGGAGATGCCATCCTCTCGCCGGGTCTGATCTTCGGGCAGACCGGTGCGATCAACCTGATCTCGTACTCCCTGGCGTTCGCGCTCGGCACGGCCGGTATGGCGCACATCCTGATTCGCTTCTTCACCGTCCCCGAGGCCGCGACCGCCCGGAAGTCACTGGGCTGGACCGTCGCGCTGTGCAGCATCTTCTACCTGATCGTCATCGTCATGGGCTTCGGCACCGCCGCGCTTCTCGGTCCCGACGGGGCGGATCGTGTCGGCGCCGGCGGCAATCTCGCGGCACCCACGCTGGTCACGGAACTCGGCGGAGGCGTCGGCACCATCGGTGGTTCGATCGCGCTGGCCATGGTGGCTGCCGTCGCGTTCGCGAGCATCGTCGCCGTCGTCGCGGGCGTCGTGATCTCGGCTGCGGGAACGTTCGCCCACGACGTGTGGCCCACCCTCACCCGCCGGAAGTCGGCCGACGCCGGCACGGAGACTGCGGATGCCCGCGAGGCGACGATCGCCCGGTATGCGGCGGTCGCGTTCAGCGTCGCCGCGATCGGACTGACGATGGCAATCGGCGACACTACAAATATCACCTACTTCATGGGTATGGCCTTCATGGTCGCAGGCAGTGCGCACCTGCCCAGCCTGCTGCTCAGTCTCAACTGGCGGCGGTTCAACAGCACAGGCGCCGTGTGGGGCATCTCCGTCGGATTAGCATCCACCGTGGTCAGCCTGATGTTCACGGAGGCGCTCTGGCTGGGTAGTGGACCGGCGCCGCTGACCATTCAGTTGCCGGTGATCATCACGATGCCGCTCGGGCTCGCCGCCGCCGTGATCGGCTCCCTCGCCGGCGAACGCCTTCACGGCCGTTCGGCAGATCGAGACGAGAAGTTCGCCGAGATGCTGGTGCGCGCCGAGACCGGTATCGGCGCGGAACTCGCAGAGGCGCACTAGGTTTCACGCTCGGCCGATGCCCCCGCCGTCACGGCGGGGGCATCGGCCGTGACGTGTGTCCGGCGCCACCCTGGACAGCACTTGTACCTATCGGTACAGTCTGTACTGAAAGGTACAAGAACTCCCGAAGGAGCGCCCACCATGTCCGTTCGCCCACCCGCACCCCCGTTCACACTCGACACCGCGATCGCGAAGGTCCGCGCCGCCGAGGACGGCTGGAATTCCCGTGATCCCGAGAAGGTCGCGCAGGCTTACACCGAGGACAGTTGGTGGCGCAATCGGTCCACCTTTCTGCAGGGGCGCCGCGAGATCGTCGACTTCCTCGCCGGGAAGTGGGACCGCGAACTGGAATACCGTCTGATCAAGGAACTGTGGGCGCACGACGGGAATCGGATCGCGGTCCGGTTCGCGTACGAGTTCCACGACACCGACGGGCAGTGGTTCCGCGCGTACGGCAACGAGAACTGGCAGTTCGACGACAACGGTCTGATGCGGTGGCGTCACGCCAGCATCAACGACGTGCCGATCGACGAATCCGACCGCAAGTTCTTCTGGGACATGTCCGGCGTGCGACCGTCGGATCATCCCGGACTGAGCGATCTCGGCCTCTGACCGCCACACGAGGAGTAGTCATGCCCCGAGCAGTAGCCGAGCGCGGCGACGTCGTCCCCGTGCTGGCGGAGGTGTTCCGATCCCACGGGTTCGACGGCGCGAGCCTGGCCGTCATCACCGAGCACACGGGACTCGGCAAAGGCAGCCTGTACAACTTCTTCCCTCGCGGCAAGGACGAGATGGCCGAGGCCGTCCTCGACGAGGTCGACGCCTGGTTCCAGACCGCCGTATACCTGCCGCTGCGCCGGTCCGAGCCCGCCGCCGCCCGCCTGGAGCGGATGTTCGACGAGGTCGAGACGTACTTCCGGTCGGGACGCCGAATCTGCCTGTTCGGCGCGTTCGCGCTCGGCCTCGAACGCGACCGCTTCGCCCACCGCGTCCGCGCCTACTTCACCGACTGGGTCGATTCGCTCGCCGGCGCCCTCGCCGACGCCGGCCACGGCAGGCAGTCGCGGCCGCTCGCCGAGGAGGTCGTCGCGGGTATCCAGGGCGCGCTCGTCCTCGCGCGTGCCCTGGACGACCCTGACAGCTTCACGCGCATCCTCACCCGGCTACGCCGCTCGGTCGGGGATCCGACGACATCGCGCGCGTAGGATTCGAATGCGTCAACTCGAGAAGTGAGGCAGCCGTGATCTTCATCGTCGTCAACTTCACCGTGAAACCGGACCACGCGGACGGCTGGCTCGACCTGGTGCAGCCGTTCACCGACGCGACCCGAAACGAACCGGGCAACCTGTGGTTCTACTGGTCGCGGGCGGTGGAGGATCCGAACCTGTACGTCCTCGTCGAGGCATTCCGTGACGACGACGCCGCCGTCGCCCACGTGCAGAGCGAGCACTTCCAGAACGCCTTGCGCGAGTTGAAACCCGCCCTCGCGCAGACGCCGCGGATCATCAACACCACGATCGACGGCACCGAGTGGTCGCTGATGGGTGAACTCGAAGTCGACTGACCCCGTCCGGCTTCACCCTGAAGTCGCGTGCACCGCGCGTTAGCCTGGAAACGTGGCTTCCGATCTCACCGAATTCGACGCAGTGATCTTCGACTTCTCCGGCACGCTGTTCCGGCTGGAGGAGGACGACAGCTGGATGGCCGACCTCACCGACCACGACGGTGAGCCGTTCGACCTCCACCAGCAGGCCGAGTTGATGCGGCGCATGACGGCGCCCGTCGGCCAGACCGTCGAGATGGACGCGGCCGAGCACCACGCGTGGACCAACCGCGACCTCGACCCTCGGTTCCACCGGCAGGCGTACCTCGACGTCCTGCGCAAGTCCGGGGTCGCACACGAGGACCAGGCGGTCGGACTGTACGAGCGGGTCATCGACCCGGGATGCTGGAGCGCATACCCCGACACCGCGGAAGTGCTTGCATCACTGAAGGACCGGGGAATCAAGGTCGCGGTGCTGAGCAACATCGCGTTCGACATCCGGCCCGCGTTCGCGGACCTGGGAGTCGAGCATCTCGTCGACGCGTTCGTGCTGTCGTTCGAGGTGGGTGCGATCAAACCGGACCCGAAGATCTTCGAGCACGCTCTCGCCGCACTCGGTTCCGAGCCCGAACGTACTCTGATGATCGGCGACAGCGAGGAAGCCGACGGTGCGGCACGAAAGGTGGGCTGCGCGTTCGCACTCGTCGAACCCGTTCCCCTCGCGGAGCGCCCGGACGGTCTCCGAACAGCCCTCGGCGCCTTCGACCTGTGAGTACTTATTAACCACGGGCGGTTAACAAGTACTCACGGGTGCGAAGCGCACAATCCGCGGCCGGTGACGAGAGGCAGATCGAGTGCGGTCACCAGCCCCGGCTTAGCCCCGACCACCGCGTGCACCGAATTCACCAGCCGCATCGCGGTGACGATCATCCCCGACACGTTGTGGTCGCCGTTTTCGCCGCGGTGGTTGAACTCGACGGTCATCATCGGCTCGCCCGTGATGTCGATGCGGTAGCACCCGTCGCCGCGGGTCGGTTTCGGCCAGTCCGGTTTCTGTTCGGGGTGGGTGCGGGTGACGTGCTCGAGGACCACACGCGGCACCCCGTCGACCGTGCCGACGACTTCGAACCGCACCGCCGCCGCCGTTCCCTTCGCGATGTGGCACGACAGAATGTCCAGATCCTGCTCGGCGGGGATGCGTTCGAATTTCTCCACGAGCGGTTCGTCGAGCGTGAGGTCCAGTCCCGCGGCGATCTGGCGGACGACGCTCCCCCACGCCAGCGACAGCACGCCCGGCTGGAACAGCATCGGCGTCTCCTCGACAGGTTTGCCGAAACCGAAGATTTCGGTCATCACCACCGGCTGGTAGTAGGTGGAGTAGTCGGCGATCTCGGCGCAGCGCACCTCGTCGATCCGCTGCGACAGGCTCGTCATGGCCAGCGGCAGAATGTCGTTCGCGAATCCGGGGTCGATACCGTTCACGTGGAGGCTCGCGTCTCCCTGCTCGCCGGCGCGGTGGATGCGGTCGACGAGTTCGTCCGGGACCACACCGATCGGGTACTGCAACAGAACGGGTCCCGAGGACACGACGTTGATGCCCGCCTCGAGGAAGGAGATCAGGTCCTCGATGGCGTCGAAGATGCGGTCGTCCGTCATCGCGGTGTGCACGATGCAGTCCGGCTTCAGGGCGAGAAGTGCCGCTTTGTCGTCGGTCGCCGCCACGCCGAGTTCTCTTCCGAGACCGGCCAGCTCCCCGGCGTCCTTCCCGACCTTCTCCGGATTGGACACCCACACGCCGACCAGTTCGAGGTCGTCGCGGGCGTCGATCCCTGCGATGGCGTGACGCCCGACCGTACCGGTGGACCATTCGACGACGCGGTATCTCATGAGTTCTCTCCGAGTTCCAGAAGTAGCACCCCTCCCGCGAATGTAACAGGTTCTAGTTTACCGGGTGGACGATTGCCGAATAGTGCTATCGCGGTTCGGCGTCAGGGAGAATCCATACGTATGACACCCACGGACGTCTACCGCGCACCGATGCGTTCCCGTCGCGACGACGTGGACCCAGGGCTCGCGGTGCAGCGCGCGCTCGCGATGGACGTGTGTGGAATCGGCGGGTTGCTGGCCCCACCTCCCGTCGATCTGAGTGAGGCGCTCGACGCGACCGAGCGCACCTACGGTGATCCGGCCGCACGCCGGCTCGAACGCTTCACGCAGGTGCTGGACGGATCGTTCGTCTGGTCGCGTGACGCCGACGGGCTCTACCTCCTCGGCCGGATCGACGGTCCGTGGCGCTACGACTCGAGTCCGGAGGCCGCGGCTGTGGATCTGGTGCACCTCCGAGACTGCGAGTGGCTCGACGTACCCGTCGCCGAGCTCGACGTACCGCCCGCGACCGTGCACACCTTCGCCCGCGGTGGACGCAACTTCCAGCAGACCCACCACCCTGACATCGCCGAGCAGACGCGGCGCGTGTGGGACCGCGGAAGGCGGTGACCCGACGCGCCGCGCCGAACGTGGCTGTCCGACCTCCCCGCCGTCGTCGAAACGCTGAGTCGGGAGTGGTCGCTGGACGTCGGTCGCCCGTTCCAGCCGGGCGGCGTGACGTCCTGGACGGCGCCCGCGCTCGACCACCGCGTGCTCGGCCACACCACGGCGCTGCTCCTCGAAGCCTGCGAACCCGGCACCCTGGCACATTGCCGCGATGCTCCGCCCGTGAGTACTTATTAACCGCCCGTGGTTAATAAGTACTCACAGGCGGAGCTACCAGCGGTACCCGAGCAGGCCCAGGACGAATTCGAGCCAGTCGGGAAGTCCGGGGTCGCGGAACATCGAGGGCCTCCTCAGCACGGTGTAACGGTGTCGACCTGTCTATCGGCACCGAAGACCCCGGCGTTAGAGCACTGCATCTCGTCGGATTTACAAATCTTCATATTTGTCTAGCCTCTGGATCTAAGTCCGTGTACTGTCCAAGTGAGAGTGAGCTGGTTCATACCGGCACGGCTACTGGACGAGGAGGTTCGGATCGTGACGACGACGAATGTCGGCAGGATTTCAGGAGAGGCGCCACCGGAAGCGTGGCGTGACCGCAAGCGCTACCTGTGGTTGATGGGATTGATTCCCCCGACCGCAGTGTTCCTCGCTGCGGGGCTCGTGTGGGCTTTCAACCAATTGGGATGGTCGGCGGCTGCTCCGGTGTGGTGGTGGATCGGCGCCCTGCTGTTGTTCGGACTGCTTCCGCTCCTCGACAGGTTCTTCGGGCCCGACGGCCAGAACCCGCCCGAGGAAGTGATGGAACAGCTCGAGAACGACAGGTACTACCGGTACTGCACCTACGTGTTCATCCCGTTCCAGATGGCGAGCCTGGTGTTCGCGTGCTACCTCTGGTCGGCGGACAACCTCTCCTGGCTCGGCATCGACGGCGGCCTCGGGCTGGTGTCGAAGGTCGGCGTCGCGTTCAGCGTCGCCGTCATGGGCGGCATCGGCATCAACACCGCACACGAGATGGGCCACAAGAAGACCGAGCTCGAACGGTGGCTGGCCAAGATCACTCTCGCGCAGACCTTCTACGGTCACTTCTACATCGAGCACAACCGGGGCCACCACGTTCGGGTTGCCACGCCGGAGGATCCGGCGAGTTCACGCTTCGGCGAGAGCTTCTGGACGTTCCTGCCCCGCAGCGTCTGGGGAAGCCTGAAGTCGTCCTGGGAGCTCGAGAAGACGCGGATGCAGCGACTCGGCAAGAGCACGTGGAGCATTCACAACGACGTACTCAATGCCTGGCTCATGTCGGTAGTGCTGTTCGGTGTGCTCATCACCGTCTTCGGTCCGGTCGTCATCCCGTTCCTGATCATTCAGGCGGTCTACGGTTTCTCTCTCCTCGAGACGGTCAACTACCTCGAGCACTACGGCTTGATGCGTCAGAAGACCGCCAGCGGCCGCTACGAGCGCTGCGCTCCCGCACACAGCTGGAACTCCGACCACATCGTCACCAACATCTTCCTCTACCACCTGCAGCGCCACAGCGACCATCACGCGAACCCGACCAGGCGGTACCAGACGCTCCGGAGCATGGACGGCGCCCCCAACCTGCCCAGCGGCTACGCCAGCATGATCACGCTCGCGTACTTCCCGCCGCTCTGGCGCAAGGTGATGGATCACCGCGTGCTCGACCACTACGACGGCGACATCACCCGTGTGAACATCCAACCCGGCAAGCGCGAGAAGGTGCTGGCCAAGTACAACGGCGGAGTTCGGTGATGGCCGCCTACCAGTGCCCGGTCTGCGACTACGTCTACGACGAGGCGTCCGGCGCACCCCGGGAGGGATTTCCCGCCGGCACCGCGTGGGCCGACGTGCCCGACGACTGGTGCTGCCCCGACTGCGGGGTCCGCGAAAAGATCGATTTCGACCCGAAGGTGGCGTGACATGAGTACCGATTTCAAGCTTTACCGCTGCGCCCAATGCGGATTCGAGTACGACGAGGCCGAGGGCTGGCCGGAGGACGGCATCGAGCCCGGCACCAGGTGGGACGATATTCCCGAGGACTGGTCGTGCCCCGACTGTGGGGCCGCCAAGGCGGACTTCGACATGGTCGAGGTCAGCCGGGCATGAGCGCAATGCCGAATCTCTCCACGGAACTGTCGACGGTGGTCATCGTCGGGTCCGGTATCGCAGGGGCGAGCGCCGCGCAGACGCTCCGGTCGGAAGGCTTCAGCGGGCGCGTCGTCCTGATCGGAGACGAACCCGCACCGCCGTATCGGCGGCCGACGGTGTCGAAGGACCTCCTGTCGGGTGCCACTGCCCCGGAGAAGGCCGCGCTGAAGCCGGACTCTTTCTGGAAGGAAAGAGATATCGAATTGATCACCGGTGCAACGGCAGTCGAACTCGACACCCGGCGGAAGTTGCTGACGCTCTCCTCCGGCGACACACTGCAGTTCAGTGCCCTGCTGCTCGCGACCGGTGGCCGGGCCCGAAAACTCGAGGGTGTCTCCGGTGCGCACGTCTTCACTCTGCGGTCGATGGCCGATGCCGATTCCCTTCGCGAGTCGATTCGGCGCACCGGTTCCCTGCTCGTGATTGGCGGGGGTCTCATCGGATGTGAGGTCGCGGCCACAGCGAGGTCGCTCGGCGCGGAGGTCACCGTCCTCGAACGAGACCCGTCGCTCCTCAGTCGAATTGTGCCCCCGGAAATCTCGACGATGATCGCGTCGCTGCACTCCGAGAACGGCGTCGACGTCTGCACGGATGTCGCACTGTCGTCGCTCGACGTGAGCGACGACGGCTCCGTCCGCGCCACCGCAGACGACGGTCGCAGCTGGAGTGCAGGCACCGTCCTCGTGTCGGTCGGCACCGTCCCCGAGGTGACGCTCGCGGTCGCGGCGGGACTGCGCGTCCACAACGGCATCACCGTCGATGAGCGGTTTCGCACCTCGGCCGACGGCGTCTACGCGGCCGGAGACGCCGCCAACCTCCCCGGTGCGCGTGTCTCCGAGCGTTTCCGTTCCGAACATTGGAACGGCGCTCAGGCACAGGGGATTGCCGCCGCGCACTCCATCCTCGGGAAACCCACGCCGTTCACCGACGTTCCGTGGGGATGGTCCACGCAGTACGGCCACAACGTGCAGTTCGCCGGCACGACCCGTTTCGACGACGACTACGTGATCCGCGGTTCGATCGACGATCGCGATTTCACAGCGGTCGCGGTGCGTGCGAGCACGCCGGTCGGGGTCATCGCCGTGGGCCGCCCGAAAGACCTCCGAACCGTGCGCACCATGATCGCCCGGGGCGGCACAGTCGACCGCGCCGCATTGGCGGACGAGTCGGTTGCTCTGACCGACGTGCTCGCCGGCGAGCGGGAAGGTCGGGTTCCGGCCGCCCGCTAGCATCGAGGTCATGTCCGCAGACGACCGCACCGAGCGACAGAGTCGATACCGGCTGGCCGCGACGTCGCTGATGCGGGAGACAACCCTCGATGCGCTCCGGGAACTGCTGCTCGAACGTCCCTGGCCGACAATCACCATGACCGACGTCGCGGTCGCCGCCGGGCTGAGCAGGCAGACGATCTACAAAGAGTTCCGCTCGCGGCGCGGCCTGGCGGAGGGGTACGCACTTCGGCTGACCGACAGCCTCGTCACCGTCATCGAATCCGCTCTGTACGAGAACCCCGGCGACGCGACAACTGCTCTGCGGGAAGGTTATGCGACGTTCTTCGAACTCAGCGGAGCCGATCCCCTGGTGATGTCGCTGCACCAGGGGAAGGCACCCGAGGATCTGCTGCGCCTGATCACGACGGACAGCAACATCATCATTCGTCCCGCGGCCGATCGGCTCGCAGTGACGTTGCAGCGGTCGTGGGTGAACTCGTCCCCGGACGATGCGGACATTATCGCGCACGCCATCGTCCGGCTCGCCTTGAGTTTCATCGCCAACCCACCCGAGGACACCGCGGCGGCGTCGGCGAACACCGCCCGGCTGTTCGCCCCGTTCGTTGCGGCTCCGCCACCCGTGAGTACTTATTAACCGCCCCACGTTAATAAGTACTCACGGGGTGTCAGCCCAGCGGGGTGCCGACGTAGTTCTCGGCGATGAGGGTGCGGCCGGCGACGGAGCGGGTGACCATGTCGAGTTCGGCGACCTGCCGCTTGTGGCCGAATCCGGTGTCGTCGGGGAGTCGGTGCAGCATCGAGGACATCCACCAGGAGAAGTGCTGGGTCCGCCACACGCGTGGGAGGACGCTGTCGGTGTAACCCTCGAGCCCGGCCCGGCTGCGGGTGGCGAAGTATTCGGCCATCGCCTTGGAGAGGAAGTACACGTCGGCGATCGCCAGGTTCATGCCCTTCGCGCCGGTGGGGGGCACGGTGTGGGCGGCGTCGCCGGCGAGGAAGAGGTTGCCGTGCTGCATGGGTTCGCACACGAAGCTGCGGAACTGCAGGATCGACTTCTGGAAGATCTTGCCGTCCTTGATCTCCGCGCCTTCGCCGTCGACGCGGGCGTGCAGTTCCGACCAGATGCGGTCGTCGGACCAGCTGTCGATGGAGTCGTCCGGGTCGACCTGCAGGTAGTGCCGCTGGACCTCCGGGGTGCGGGTGCTGATGAGCGCGAAGCCGCGGGGGTGGTTGGCGTAGATCAGTTCCTCGGACGACGGCGGGGCCTCGGCGAGGATGCCGAACCAGGCGAACGGGTACTGGCGGAAGTGGTCGGTGCGCACGGTGGTCTCGGGGATGAGACCGCGGGTGGTGGTCCGCGAGCCGTCGCAACCGGCGACGAGCGCACAGGTGAGTGTCTGCTCGTTGCCGTCGGCGTCGAGGTAGGTGATCTTCGGGTTGTCGGACGTGTGGTCCAGAACCTGCACGTCGGAGACGCCGAAGCGGATGTCGCCGTCGTCTTCGAGACGCCGGGCGATGAGGTCTTTGAGGACCTCGTGCTGCGGGTAGACGGTGACGGCGCGGCCGCCGGTCAGTTCGTCGAAGTCGATGCGGTGGCCGCGGCCGCCGAACCGCAGTTCGATGCCGTGGTGGGTGAGTCCTTCACGCTTGACGCGGTCGCCGAGTCCGGTGTCGACCATCAGGTCGACGGTGTTCTGTTCGAGCACACCGGCCCGGATCGTGCCCTCCACCTCCTCGCGGGTGCGGCTTTCGAGCACGACGGAATCGATGCCCTTCAGGTGCAGGAGATGGGACAGCATCAGTCCTGCGGGACCCCCGCCGACGATCCCGACCTGTGTGTTCATGAGCAGACTCCTCGCGTAGTTCGTGACACCAGTCACTGTGCTGCCCGCCGTGTGATCGCAACACCCCCTCTTTCACTGAGTGAAAGACGAGCTACGCGACGCCGCGGGAAATGCCGCGTGCGGCCGCCCGCACCGCCGGGATCAGGGGCGCGGGATCCTTCTCCGCCGGAACCACGACGGACACCGCTGCCACCACCTCACCCGTCGACCGCGACACCGGCGCGGCCACGGCCAGCGTTCCGACGTTGAGGTGTTCGCGGCACGTGACCCAGCCGGTTCGGCGGATGTCGTCGAGGGTGCTGCGCAGGCGATGTTCGGTGGTGATGGTCGACGGGGTGAAGCGTTCGAGGCCCGCCGCGAGGACCTCGTCGAGCAGGTCCTTGCCGCCGAACGCCAACAGCACGAGGCCGCCGCTCGACGCGTGCAGCGGCAACCGGCCGCCGGCCCTCCCGACGACGGTCACGGCACCGCGCGCCGACAACCGTTCGATGTAGAGCGCCTCGAGATCTTCCCGGACCACGAGCTGGACGTTCTCACGCGTCGCCTCGTACAGGTCCTCGAGGTAGGGCAACGCCACCTGCCGCAATCCGTGGGCGCGGGGCGCGAGCGCACCCAACTCCCACAGCCGCACCCCGATCTCGTAGTGCCCGTCGTCGACGCGTTCGAGCGCGCCGTTGCCGACCAGTTGACGGCACAGCCGGTGCACCGTCGGCAGCGGCAGTCCGGTGCGCCGGCTCAGCTCCGACTGCGACAGCCGAGGGCGCTCCGAGGTGAACGAACCCAGCACCAGGAAGGCGCGTCCCAGCATGCTGCGGTCGTCTTCGGACATGCCGCCAGTATCCCGGTCACCACCAGCGGGTGGCCATGCCGATCTGACGGTCGAGTTCGGGGACGAGGCTCCGGACGTACGTCGCCGAGAGGTGATGCGAATCGTGGTACACGAGGATGTTTCCCTGCACCGCACGGCAGATCGCCACGTCACACACGGCGTCCGTGAGGTCGAGCGGATGCACCGACAGCAGGTCGCGGGCCGCCTCGAGCGTCGGGTTGTCCGGGGCCAGCACGTCGTCGCGGGGCATCCCGCAACTGTCCGCGTCGCCGCCGTCGGCGAGGCAGTCGACGACCGAATACGGGACGCCGTCGTTGTGCAGCCACGGCGTGTCGCGGATGCCGAGGAACGGGAGCCCGAAATCCGCCAGCCGCGCCCACAGGCCCACGTAGTCGTCGGGGGTGACGTCGCCGGCGCCCTCCTCGTTGGGCCTGGAGGACGTCGAGAACACCCAGTCCGGCCGGTGATCCCGGAGACGGTCGAGCACGTCGCGGGACCAGTCGCCGCACTCGGGATACGGCTCGCCGGCGAGCAGCGGGACGTCCGCGACGGTCAGCGGGCACCCCATCTTGAGGTACGTCTCGACCCGGATGCCGCGCTGTTGCCCGATGCGATCGAGCGCGGGCACCCAGTGCTCGGCGTGGGAACTGCCCACCACGGCGATCGTCCGGTCGGCGGTGAGGTCGCCGTACACGCAGGTGACGACGTCGCGGGTGCTCAGATCGGAGATGCAGCCGTCGAGGGTCGGCTGCGGAAGATCTCCCGACGCCTCGAGCAGGGTGGGTCGCATGTCCGTGCGCGGCGCGAACGCGCCGTCGGTCAACGACGCCGCGCCCGGGTACAGCCACGGGTCCAGCTCACCGACCCGGGCGGTCGTCTCGGGGTTGCGGACCAGATACACGTGCCAGCCGGACGCGGTCCCGACCACGGCGACGCCGAGGATCGCGACCAGCGCGGTCAGCGCTCGCCTCGGCCGGGCCGACCCGGTCTGGAACCGCGCTTCGATCAGCCGCTGGGTGAGCCACGCCAGCACCAGCGACACGAGGGTCACCGCGAGTCCGCCGAGCGCTCCGACCGCGGGCCGCTCCCGCCACGTGAGGTAGAAGATGAGGATCGGCCAGTGCCACAGGTACAGCGAATACGCCAGGCCACCGAGTTCGACGAACGGCCGCGACGCCATCATCGTCACGATCCCCGGCTGCTCGGACCGCCCGGCGCCCGCGAGGATCAGCGCCACCGCCGCGCCGACCGGGATCAGGGCCGCCGGTCCGGGGAACAGGGCGGCGCCGTCGACGAGGAACCCGCATCCGAGGACCACGGCGAAGCCCGACACCGCGAGGACGGTCCGCGACCACCGGGGCAGCGCGACCCGGTGCACGACGAGCGCGAGCAACGCCCCCGCGAGCAGCTCCCACAGTCGCGCGAACGTGTCGAAGTACGCCCACGACTGCCGGTCCTGCGACAGCACGGCCGCGTAGGCGAACGACGCCACCAACCCGAGAACGAGGACACCACCCAGCACGCGGCGGAGGAGGTCCGGTCGGCCGCGACGACGGCACGTCCACGCGATCCCGGCCACCACCGCGAGGGCGACCAGGTAGAACTGCCCCTGCACGGACATCGACCACAGGTGCTGCAGCGGACTGACCGACGCGTCGGCGGCGGCGTAGTCGGACGCCGTCCGGGCCAGCTGCCAGTTCTGCACGTACAGCAGTGACGCGAGGAGTTGGTCCGCAATCCCCGACCACTGCGTGAACGGCCGCTGGATCACCGTCACGACCGCGGTCGCGGCCGACACCACCACGAACGCGGGCAGCAGCCGGCGGGCGGTGCGCCGCAGGACGGCGGGAATCGACGGACCCGAATCCGCCCCGGCGCGTCGCACGAGCATGCCCGTGAAGAAGAACCCGGAGAGGACCAGGAAGATGTCGACGCCGCCGGACACCCGCCCGAACCACACGTGATAGACCACGACCAGCGCGATCGCGATTCCGCGCAGACCGTCGAGGTCGTACCGGTAACCGTTCACGGCCGACGGTGGCGCCGCGGCGTGGCTCGGACGGCTCGCAGCCACCTGGGGGTTGGGTCTCACAATCCGTCCTGGCTCATCGATTCGGTACCCGATCGATTATCCACACAGGCTTTACCAGTTCTTGACCTGCCGGGGCGTGGAGTAGCCGATGTTTGACAGGCAACTATGGCGCGCCACACAATAAGTCCGCGTATAGAACTAGGGTTCGCATCGCGAACAACCCGCGCACATCACCGCCGAACGTCGAGGACACCATGACCACTTCCCAACGAAGCGCCGCCCGCGCCTCCACCGCCCTCTGGGTAGCGCCCCTCTGCTGGGTAGCCGTACTGCTCGACGGTTTCGACCTAGTGGTCCTCGGCGCCGTCATCCCTTCCCTCCTCGACTACGAGGACTGGGGGCTCTCGACAGGAACGATCACGTTCATCTCGACTTTCGGCCTGGTCGGCATGACGATCGGAGCGCTGGTCATCGGGACGCTGACCGACGTCATCGGACGCCGGCGCGCCCTTCTGTATGCCGTTGCGGCGTTCTCCGTTCTCACGCTCCTCTGCGCCGTGGCGCCCAATCCGTTCTTCTTCGGACTGTTCCGCTTCCTCGCCGGAGTCGGACTCGGCGGCGCACTGCCGACGGCGCTGGCCCTGGTCAACGAGTTCTCGAAGAGGCAGGGCGGCGGTTCCGCGTCGACGCTGCTGATGACCGGATATCACGTGGGTGCCGTCGCAACCGCTGCGCTGGCGATCGTGCTGATCGAACCGTTCGGCTGGCGTTCGATGTTCGTCGTCGGCGCCCTGCCCGCCGTGGTCCTGATTCCGCTGATGCTGCGCTACCTCCCCGAGTCCCCCTCGTACCTGCTGGCACACGGCAAGCGCGCCGAGGCCGAGGCCGTCGCGAAGCAGTACGGCCTGGAACTGGAGGCTGCACCCGCCGCCGACGCTCCCGTCGCGGCCTCGGCCAACCCGGTGCGCGCCCTGTTCTCGCGCCCGTTCCTGCGCAACAGCATCGCCATCTGGGTCACGTCGTTCATGGGACTGCTGCTCGTCTACGGTCTCAACACGTGGCTGCCGACGATCATGCGCGAGGCGGGCTACAACCTCGGCGCGTCACTGACGTTCCTGCTGATCCTCAACGCGGGCGCGGTGGTCGGACTGCTGATCGCGGGCGGCGTCGCCAACAAGATCGGCCCGCGCACCGCGGCCATCATCTGGTTCGCGGGCGCCGCGGTGTTCCTCGCCCTGCTCAGCGTCAAGGTGTCGTTCGGCATCTACGCCCTGGTGTTCCTCGCCGGCTGCTTCGTGTTCAGCGCACAGGTTCTCGTCTACGCGTTCACGAGCGCGAACCACCCGCCGCAGATCCGCGCCACCGCGCTCGGCTGGTCGGCCGGTGTGGGCCGGGTGGGCGCGATCTGCGGTCCGATCCTCGGCGGCGTCCTGCTGGGCGCGGGCTACGCGGTGCCGTGGGGCTTCTACGCATTCGCCCTGGTAGGGCTGTTCGGAGCGATCGCCATCTCGTCCACCCGGACGGTGCGCTGAACTCCTGACAGCCGTCCGATGAGTTTCGGGCGTGGGCGCGGTCTATATCGGCGAGGATGAATCGACGAGGACCTGCGAGAGGAACTGCGCCATGAAACCCATCACCCCCTGCCTCTGGTTCGACACCCAAGGCGAAGAGGCCGCGAAGTTCTACACGTCGCTGTTTCCGAATTCGCGGATCACGGAGGTCACCCACTACGGTCCGAACACTCCCGGTCCGGAGGGGGCGGTGTTGACAGTGTCCTTCGAGATCAACGGGCAGCCGTTCATCGCGCTCAACGGGGGCCCGCAGTTCACGTTCGACGAGGCCATCTCCTTCGAGATCCTGTGCAAGGATCAGGCGGAAGTGGACCGGTACTGGGACGCCCTCACCGGCGACGGCGGTGAGGAGAGCCAATGCGGTTGGGTCAAGGACCGTTTCGGCGTCTCCTGGCAAGTGGTGCCCGAGCGGCTGTACGAACTCATGCGCGACCCGGACACCGAGAAGGCGCAGCGCGCCATGCAGGCCATGCTGCAGATGCGCAAACTCGACGTCGCCGAACTCGAGAAGGCGTTCGCGCAGGCGTGATGCCTGCCGACGAGAAGGTGGACGGCATGAGCGCGGACGGCAAGACCCACATCAACGGGGTGCACACCGTTGCGGTCCCCGTGACCGATCAGGATAGGGCGCTCGAATTCTATGTGGGCGCACTCGGTTTCGAACGCCGCATGGATGCGGAGTTCAGCCCCGGACAGCGGTGGGTGGAGGTGGCGCCACCGGGATCGGCGACGTCGATCGCGCTCGTGCCCGCACGCGACGGCGTCCCCGCGGGCGTCGAGACGGGCATCCGACTGACCACCTCGGACGCCGACGCCGACCATGCGACCCTGTCGGCGAACGGCGTCGACGTGGACGCGGAGGTGCTGCGGATGGGCGACTACGTGCCGCCCATGTTCTACTTCCGTGACCCGGACGGCAACAAACTGGTCATCGTCGAAGTGGGGTGAGCTGCACCCCCGACGACAGGGTCAGCACCTGGTCGGCGCGTTCCGCGTCGCAGGATTCGTGTGTGGCCACGACGACGGTCGCACCGCGCGCGGCCTCTTCGCCGACGACGTCGCCGATCACCGCGCGGGCTTCCGCGTCGAGACCGGTGGTCGGCTCGTCGAGGAGTAACAGGTCGCCGCGTTGCACGAGCGCCTGCGCGAGCAGGGCACGTTGACGCTGGCCGCCCGACAGTGTGCCGATCCGCCGCCGGCCGAGGTCTGCGAGACCGAGCCTGCCCAGCGCCTCGTCGACGGCCTCCCGGTCGCCGGGAGTGAGCCGTCGCCACAAGCCACGCCGGCGCCAGGCTCCCATGGCCGCCACCTCGCGCACGGTCAGCGGTAGCTGATCGCTCACCGCATTGCGTTGCGGCACATATGCCGTGCCCAACCCCTTCGTGCCGTCGATCCGTCCCGCCGTCGGTCGCGCGATGCCGGCCAGGCACTGCAGGAGCGTCGACTTCCCCGAACCGTTGTGCCCCACGACGGCCGTGACGGTACCCGGCGCGAGCCGGGCGCTCACACCGTTCAACGCCGGGGTCGGGCCGTACCGAACCTCAATTTCGCTTACGACAATCATTATCGTTAGATTAGCAGAGTGCAGTGGCTACTCGACCCCCTGATGGTGTCCTTCGTCCGGCGTGCGCTCTTCGCGGGAATGCTGGTGTCCGTGCTCTGCGGGCTGGTGGGCACGTGGGTCGTGTTGCGCGGCATGGCCTTCATGAGCGAGGCCATCTCGCACGGCATGCTGCCCGGCGTGGCCGTCGCCTATCTCGCCGGCGTGAATCTCCTCGTCGGCGCGGCCGCGAGTGCGGTCGTCATGATCCTCGGCGTCGCCTGGGTGTCGAAGAACTCGCGACTGTCCGAGGACACCGGGATCGGCCTGTTGTTCGTCGGCATGCTCGCGCTGGGTGTCGTGATCGTCTCGCGTGCAAGGTCGTTCGCGGTCGATCTCACAGCCTTCCTGTTCGGTGACGTCCTGTCGGCGACACGAGGAGATCTGATCTGGCTCGCGGCGGCGGCCGCGGTCGCCGGGATCGTCTCGGTGATCGCGTACCGCCCGTTCGTCGCCCTCGTCTTCGACGAACGCAAGGCCCACACCCTGGGCCTGCAGCCGCGGTGGGCGCACCTCGCACTGCTCGCTCTGGTGGTCCTCGCGGTGGTCGCGTCGTTCCGCATCGCCGGCACCCTGCTCGTGTTCGGTCTCCTCGTCGCCCCGTCCGCCACCGCAGCACTGTTCGGCAGGTCGATCGGCGCGACGATGACGATTGCCGTGCTCCTCGGCTGGTCCGCCACGTTCGCCGGGCTGATCGTGTCGTGGAATGCCGACACCGCTGCGGGCGCGACGATCGCCGGAATCGCCGTGCTCCAGTTCTTCGTCGCGGCCCTGGCCCGGTCGGCGGCGCGACGACTTCGGCCTGCCCTTCGGCCCACCCCGATACCCGTTCGATAGATGGAGACCATGAATGCCGAACACCACCCTCGCCCGCGCAGCAATTGCCGCGGTCGCCGCGCTGGCCCTCGGAGCCTGCGCATCTCCACAGGAGGAGGCCGCGTCCCCCGACGGCCGGAGTCAACCGGGTAGCGACCTTGCCGCCGAGGCCGGATCCACCGAGGTCGACGGGCCCGAACCCCGGCTCGTCGTGTCGGACGCCGACTCCGGCCGGGTGGACGTGCTCGACCTCGCTTCGGCAGAGAGACTCCATTCGTTCGAGTTCGACAATCCGGCGCGGGTGACGACGGTGAAGGACCGCTACGCGTTCGCCGTGGACGGCGACGGTGGCGCGGTGCATGTTGTGGACGCCGGTTCCTGGACCATCGACCACGGTGACCACACCCACTCGTACACCAAACCGCCGGTCGAACTCGGCGCCCTCGAGGGTGGCAAGCCGGGGCACGTGATCGAAGGCGACGACAAGGTGGCGACGTTCTTCGACGGCGACGGACTCGCCCGCGTGATCGATTTCGCCGCCCTCCGCAAGGACAGCATCGACGTCGGGGCCGTCGTGGACGCCGACGCACCGCACCACGGCGTCGCCCTGCCGATCGCTGACGGTTTTGTGGTGTCGCACTCGGCCCCGGACGGAAGCGATTCCCGCCCCGGCACGTTCGAGGTCCACACCGCGGACGGGGAGGTCCGGCAGAGCTTCGACACCGCCTGCCCGAACATGCACGGCACGGCGGTGTCCGACACGAACGTGCTGGCCGCGTGCGACGACGGACTGTTCCTCGCGACCACCGCGGCCGGGGCGTGGACGTCGGAGAAGGTTCCGTACCCGGCAGGCATCGGCGCCGCCACCCGACCCACGTCGTTCCGCGGACACGACGGCCTGCCGATCCACGTCGCCGCCGCCGGACCCGCTGCCACCAACGACGGGGTGCTGGTCTTCGATGCCCGCACCCGCGGGTGGACGCACGTCCGGACGCCGGATCGCGCGCTGAGCGTCGCACTGGCGGGCGACGGTCGCTCCGTGTTCGCGGTCCTCGCGGACGGCACCTTCCGCGTGTACGACACGACGACCGGCGCGGAGACCGCGTCCTCGCACGTGCTGGCCGCCCCCTACGACGGGAGCGACGGGTCCGCGCCCCTGCCTGCCGTCGTCGTCGGCGGCACCCGCGCATACGTCTCGGATCCCGCATCGAAGACGGTGACCGAGATCGACTTCCGGGACGATGCGCGGGTGGCGCGGACTCTCGACGTCGGTGTCGCCGCGTCCACCCTCGGCGTGGTGGGGCTGTGACCGGGATGCGGCGCCTGCTGCCGCTGACCCTGCTGGCCGCACTCGCGGCGCTGTCCGTGACGGCGTGTTCCCCGGGCGCCTCCGACGGACCGGTCGTGGTCGTGACCACGAACATTCTGGGTGATGTGGTGCAGAACGTCGTCGGCGACGAGGCCGACGTGATGGTGCTGATGCCGAGAGGCGCCGATCCCCATTCGTTCGAGATCTCCGCGTCGGACGCCGCGCGGGTGGAGCGCGCCGACCTCCTCGTGTCGAACGGTCTCGGACTCGAGGAGGGAATCGGCAAGACCGTCGACACCGCACACTCCGAGGGAGTTCCGATCCTGCAGGTCGGTGAGGCCGTGCGGCCGATCGAGTACCGTTCCGGAAAGTCCACGGGCACCCCGGATCCGCACATCTGGACCGATCCGGACCGGGTACGCGAGGCCGTTGCACTGATCCGCGACGCGGTGATCGACCACGTGCCGGAGATCGACGCGGGGGCCGTCCGCCAGAACTCGGACAGCTACGCCCGGCAACTCGAAGAACTCACCGCCCGGATGACGGACAGATTCGCGGCCGTCCCCGCAGACCGGCGAAAGCTGGTGACCAATCATCACGTCTTCGGTTATCTGGCCGAACGTTTCGGCTTCGACACCGTGGGGGCGGTGATTCCCAGCGGGACCACCCTGGCGTCGCCCAGCGCGTCGGACCTCTCGGACCTCGCCGCGACGATCACCGCGTCGCGGGTTCCCGCGATCTTCGTCGACTCCTCCCAGCCCGATCGGCTCGCGCAGGTCTTGGCCTCGGAGGCCGGTGTTCCCGTCGACGTCGTCTCGCTGTTCACGGAATCACTGGGCGAAAACGGCTCGGGCGCGGGCACGTACATCGAGATGCTGGATTCGAACTCCCTGGCGATCGCGGAGGGGTTGAAATAGCGATGCATTCACACATGCACACTTCCGACTTTGACAACCGTTTGCAATAAGAGTTAATTCTCCTGGGTGACCCTTACGCGTAGACCTCTCCCCACCGCCGTTGCCGCCGTGGCACTCTCGGCAACACTGCTCACGTCCTGCTCCACCGACTCCGGCACGGCCGAAGCGACCACCACCGACTCGGCCACACCGCGGCTGGCACTGAGCTACGACGGCGGCGTGCTGGTTCTCGACGCGCAGAGCCTCGACGTGGTCGGTTCGGCCGAGGTGGACGGATTCACCCGGCTCAACCCCGCAGGCGACGACCGGCACGTGCTGGTCAGCACCGGAAACAGTTTCACCGCCCTCGACACCGCCGAACCCGCCCTCACCGACGTCGCGTTCGAGGCGAAGACGCCCGGACACGTGGTCCGGCACGACGGCAAGACCGTGTTGTTCGACGACGGCACCGGACTGGTGCGCGTGTTCGATCCGGCCGGACTCTCCGAAGGCACACCCGACACCACCGAGTTCACGACGCCGGAGGCGCATCACGGAGTGGCCGTGGAACTCTCCGACGGCAGCCTGCTCACCACCGTCGGCAACGAGGACGAGCGCACCGGCATCGTCGTACTCGACCGCGACCGCAAGGAGATCGCGCGCAACGAGGACTGCCCCGGTGTGCACGGTGAGGCCGTCGCCGCCGGCGAGACGGTGGTCGTGGGATGCCAGAACGGCCTGCTGATCTACCGGGGCGGCGTCATCACCAAGGTCACCAGCCCGGACCCCTACGGGCGCATCGGAAACCAGGCCGGCGACGAGGATTCACCGATGATCCTGGGCGACTACAAGACCGATCCCGACGCCGAACTCGAACGCCCCGAACGGGTCTCGCTCACCGACACCGCCACCGGACAACTCACCCTCGTCGACCTGGGCACCAGCTACACGTTCCGCTCGCTCGGTCGAGCCCCGCACGGTGAGGCCCTCGTCCTCGGCACCGACGGCGCCGTGCACGTGATCGACCCGAACAGCAAGGCGGTCAGCCGCACCGTCGACGTCCTCGATCCGTGGACGGAGCCGGACAAGTGGCAGTCGCCGCGGCCCGCGCTGTACGTGCAGGACCACACCGCCTACGTGACCGACCCCGCGAACAAGAAGATCCACGCGATCGACCTCGACACCTGGACCGTATCCGGGCAGGCCGACCTGCCGGAGACCCCGAACGAGATCACCGGCGTCACGGGCTGATTCGCTTACCGCGGCGTCAGTCTTCGGTTTCCAGCGGTCCCAGTTCCGCGTCGAGCGCCTCCTGCACCACCGCCATCGCCGACAACCCGGCGGGGGCGCCGCAGTAGGCGCTCGCGTGGATCACCGCCTCGACGATCTCGGTGCGGGTCAGACCGTTTCGCAGTGCACCCCGCACGTGGCCCTTCAGTTCACCGTGCGCACGCAGCGCGATGAGCATGCCGAGGTTGAGGAGGCTGCGGCTGCGCCGGTCCAGCCCCGGCCGGTTCCACACGGCGTCCCAGACGTGCTCGGTGACGAACTCCTGCAGCTGTTCGCTGTCGGTCCCCGCCGTGCGAGTGAGTGCCCGCTCGACGAAGTCGGGGCCCATCACCTCACGCCGCACCGTCAGCCCCGCCTCGACGGCCGGACTCCGCTTCCCGGGTTCTTCACTGGTCATGGGTTCACTCCTGTTCACAGCGCCTACGTGTTCGGGAGTCACTCTACGATTCGACGACGGAGTGCCCGCCTGCCTCGGACCATCGCGTCTCCGCGCCCACCACGGTCCGGGCTGTCGGTGATCCGGGATATAAAGGTCCCGGACCACCGACCCGCTGCCCAGGAGCTGTGATGCCCACCGAACACGACGTGCGCGCGATGATGCTGGCGTTGCCGGAGGCGCACGAGGTGGTGATCGCCAACTGGGGCGACCAGCCGACGTTCCGCGTCCGCAAGAAGATGTTCGGTCTCGTCGGTTACGGCGCCCCCACCGTCTGCCTCAAAGCGACGAAGGAAACGCAGGCGGCCCTGCTGCAGGAGGATCCCGACGTCTTCCTGGTCGCACCGTTCTTCGGGCGGTGGGGCTGGATCGACGTCGTCCTCGACCGAGTCGACGCCGAAGAACTGGCCGAACTCGTCGAGGAGGCGTGGCGTCTCACCGCCCCGAAGCGGGTCGTGGCGGCGTACGACGCCGCGGCGGGCCTGCATTTCAGGACATGATGGCTGTCGTCACGTCGCCGACCACCGCCCTCGTGTGCCGCTGACACACCAGCCACGTCGTCATTGCCAGCGGCAGCTCGGTCAGCGGTCGCCAGGGCCACCCCGGCATCTGTTTCTCCGCCGTGTACCGGCTCACCAGCACAGCGTCCGCCTTCGCGGCAGCCGCACCGGCGAGCGCGTGCTCGACGAACTGCGCGAACTGCCAGTACGGCCGGATACCGGCCTCCACCGCCGCGCCGATCAACCCGTCCTGCTGCGTGGGAACCTGGTCGCGGGAATGGACGAGCACCCGGAGCCCATCGAGATCCCGCAGCGAGCAGGATTCTGCAGACGCCAGGGTGTGGCCGGGGCGAACGGCGAGCCCAAACGGCTCTTCGCGGAGTTTCCACGACGAGCAATCACTGGGCGGTGATTGGTGCACCATGCACAGGTCGAGTCGCCCTTCCCGGAGCATCCGCAGTTGGTTCGTGCTGTTCGCCTCGACGAGTTGTAGCGCGCATCCGGGCACCTCGTCGTCGAGGCGGCCGACCATGCTCACGAGCCATTCGCTGGACGTACCCGGTGGGACGCCGATCGTGACGACTTCCCGGATCTCGGTCGCGCCGGACACCACTTCCTGGGTTGCAGCCTCGAGCGCCAGCAGTTGTCGTGCGTGCTGGAGGAGTGCCTCGCCCGCGACGGTCGGAGTGGCGCCACGTGCCGTTCTGTCGAACAACGCCTGGCCGAGTTCCCTCTCCAGCGCCTGCACCTGCCGGCTGAGGGACGGTTGAGAAATCCGCAACCGCTCCGCAGCGCGGTTGAACGATCCTTCTTCGGCTATAGCCAAGAAGTAATGAAGATGGCGAAACTCCACGGTCGGTTTCCTCCACTGCAGGCGTTCGACCAGGATACGACACCGGCTATGCCTACTGCGTATAGCTGGTGTGCTCAACAGGGCTTGGACAATCCCTGTGAGGGCGGTCTCTAATGGAACGAAGCCGAGGGCGAGTCACCCTCAGATGCCGCTCACACTCAAGGAGACCGATGAAGCTCGGGGTCTACTCAGCTTGCCTACCTTCCCTGGTTCCGCCCGAAGCGATCGATGCGGCGGCAGCGGCGGGCTACGCAGGCATCGAATGGCGCGTCGCGAGTGACATCGGTTCTTCCGGCCACCCGCATTTCCTCACCAACAATCGCTGTACCGTCGCTCCCGACAGCCGGTCCGTCGCGGACATCTGCACGCGGACACGTGCTGCGGACTTGGAGGTCGTCGCGCTCAGCCCGTACATCGACTCCGGCGACGTTGCGGGGGTCCAGGAGATGATGCGGTTCGCGCGAGCGAATTCGGTGCCGAGCATCCGGTTGCGCGCCCCGTGGATGGATGACCGCGGGTTTCACCGACTGTTCGCGGAAGCGCGGAAGTTCTTCGACCACGTGTCTACCCTGGCCGGGCACTACGGGGTCCGGGCGCTCCTCGAGATCCACCAACGCTCGATCTGCCCCAGTGTCTCGCTCGCGCATCAACTCGTCGGCCACTTGCCGCCCGATCGAGTAGGAGTGATCTACGACGTCGGAAATCTCGTGGTGGAAGGGTACGAAGACCATCGCATGGCCCTGCAGATTCTCGGCGACCACCTCTCCCACGTCCACGTCAAGAACGCTCACTACGTCAGGCCGGCAGGCGGCGGGGTATGGACCCACCGGTGGTCGCCGATGGACGACGGCGTCGCCGACATCCCCCGGGTTCTCCGCCTCCTCACCGAAGCCGGCTACCGCGGGTGGGTGTCCGTCGAAGACTTCAGCGATTCCCGGCCCGTCCACGAACGACTGCGCTTCAACGCGCAGTTCCTGCGGCAACATGCCGACTTCGAAACTCCAGTCCCCCAGCCACTCTGATCCACACATCACATCTCGACAGGACGATCATGAACGAATACCACAACACCCCGGTTTCAGTTGTGACCGGAGGCGCAGGGGCCCTCGGCTCGGCGATCAGCCGCCGATTCGCGCAGGGCGGTGACACCGTGATCCTCCTCGACAACAACGCGGATGCCGTGCGGGCCGTTGCCCGGACGCTGTCGGACGAGACCGGCGCACAGGTTCTCGGATGGGTCGTAGACATCGCCGACGAGGAATCGATCCGCCTCGCCGTCAAGCGAATCGACGAAGATTTCGGGCGGTTGGACCGCCTCGTGAACAATGCGGCGATCAACCCGCGCGCACGGCTCGCGAACGTCGACGACGCCGAATGGGACACGGCGATGGCAGTGAACCTTCGCGGTCCGATGTCGCTGTGCCGGAGTGCCGTTCCGATCTGGTCTCGCACCGGGTCGGGACGGGTCGTCAACATCACCTCACGAACCTGGCTGAGCGGCGGACCCACCGCCTATGTCACCTCCAAGGCCGGAGTCGTCGGCCTCACCCGCTCCCTGGCAGTCGAGCTCGGTCCCCTCGGTGTCACCACCAACGCCGTCGCGCCCAGCATGGTTGTCACGCCCTTCACCCAGGGTGGGCGCACAGACGACGAATTCGCGCTGTTCGTCGACAGACACACCAGGATGTCGCCTCTCGGCCGTCTCGCGACAGCCGACGACATCGTCGACGCCGTCGAGTTCCTCACGTCCGACAGGGCCACGTTCATCACCGGCGAAGTGCTGCACGTGTGCGGCGGCGCCCAACTCGCGGCGGCGCCGTGACGCGCTCGCCTCAGTACCCACACCACCCCTGCCTCGCCTTCACCGGGTAACAAGCCAAAGGAACACACTCCACATGCCCTCACCCGAACGCCCCCACCCCGACGATCCGACTCCTCAGCCCAGCAAGAAGATGGCCCGCAGGGCAGCACTCGGAAGTTTCCTCGGCAGCGTCGTCGAGTACTACGACTTCTTCGTCTACGGCACGGCCGCGGCCCTGGTCTTCGGCAAGATCTTCTTTCCCAACAGTGATTCCGCTGCCGGCACACTGGCATCGCTCGCCACATTCGGGGCCGCCTACATCGCGCGACCGCTCGGGGCCCTGCTCTTCGGGCACGCCGGCGATCGGATCGGCCGCAAGAACGTCCTCCTCTTCACATTGCTCCTCATGGGCGCGTCGACCTTCGCCATCGGGCTGCTGCCCACCCATGCGACCATCGGCGCCGCAGCGCCCGCCCTCCTCGTCGTATGCAGGCTCCTGCAGGGAATTTCTGCCGGCGGCGAGCAGGTCGGGGCCAGCCTGCTCACCATGGAGCACTCCCCCGAGAAGAGTCGCGGCTTCTACACGAGTTGGCTCCTCAACGGCGCCGCCACCGGTTCGATCCTGGCGACCTTGATCTTCATCCCCGTGGGAGCGTTGCCCGAGGAGCAGCTTCTCACCTGGGGATGGCGTATCCCGTTCCTCCTCAGCTTCGTCATGGTGTTCATCACCCTCCTGGTGCGGCGCGGGGTGGACGAGTCCCCCGAGTTCGTCGAAGCCGAAAAGGAGGATGCTGTATCGGAATTCCCCGTGACCACGCTCCTCCGCACTCAGCTGCGCGCGACCGTGATCGTCTTCGTCGCGGCCTTCAATACGGTCATCTCGACGATCGTGATCGTCTTCGGCCTGTCGTACGCGACACAGGAACACGGTGTCGATCGGTCCACGATGCTCACGGCGATCGCCGCCAGCCAAGTGGTCGCGCTGTTCTTCCATCCGCTGTTCGGATTCATCGCGGACCGGATCGGCCGGAAAGTGGTGTACGTCAGCGGCTGTCTGCTGTGTGCCGTGGGGGTCTTCGCGTTCCTCGGCGCGATCTCCACCGGCAGTACGGTACTCATCGTCATCGCGACGGTGGGACTCAAGGGCGTCGTGTACTCGGCTCCCAATGCCCTGTGGCCGTCGTTCTTCGCCGAGATGTTCACGCCGAACGTCCGTTACACCGGTGTCGCTGTGTCAACCCAATTGAGCTTCCTGCTCACCGGCTTCGCACCCACGATCTGCTACGCCCTGATCGGCGGCGACGACAACTGGGTCCTTGCCGCCTCGGCAGTTGCGGGTATCTGCGTTCTCGCCGCGGCGGCGGCCCGGATCTCCACCAAGGCCCGAGTGGAGAGCCGGCAGGTACTGGCGCACACCTGATCCACGCGGTTGCGCTGCGTCACCCCTCGTCGGCCTTGAACCGCCCGAGCTGGTGGCGCAGCGCCGTGTCGAGGTCGGGGCGCCGGAACCGGTGACCGCGGTCGAGGAGCTTGCCCGGGGCGACGCGCTGATCGGCGAGGGCGAGTTCGCGCGCACCCTGCTCTCCGAGCAGGAGCTTCGGCCCGAAATCGGGGACCGGGAGGAAGGCCGGACGGTGCAGTACCGACGCCAGGACTGCGGTGTACTCCTCGTTGCGAACCGGATTCGGCGCCACCGCGTTGACCGGACCGCTCAATCCCGAATCGACGACGGCGCGATGGTAGACGCCGATCAGATCGTCGATGTCGATCCACGACAGCCACTGCGTTCCGGCACCGAGACGACCTCCGAGTCCGACCTCGAACAGCGGCCGTTGCAGGCGCAGCACGCCACCGCTCGGCGACTGGACGATCCCGGTGCGGACGTGCACCACCCGCAGTCCGGCGTCGGCGGCAGGCTTCGCCGCGTCCTCCCAGTCCGCCACGACGTCGGCGAGGAAGCCGTCGCCCCGCGGGTCCTGCTCGTGCAGCACCTCGTCGCCGCGGTCGGGGCCGTAGTACCCGATCGCCGACGCACCGACGAAGATCTTCGGTCCCTGCCCGGACGCTGCCGCCACTTCCGCCAGCCGACGGGTGGGCTCGATGCGACTGTCCCTGATCGCCCGGCGGTGACCGTCGGTGAACCGTCCCGCGATGGACGCGCCGGCGAGGTGGATCACGGCGTCGACTCCGTCGAGCAGGTCCGCGGCAGGAGCGTCCGGGTTCCAGCGCCGCTCGTCGGGTGTGCTGGGCGCGCGGCGCACGAGCCGGATCACTCGGTGCCCGCCGGTGCTCAGGAACGCAGTGAGGGCGGAGCCGACCAGACCGGAGCTCCCCGTCACGGCGATGGTGAGGGGGCCGGGCAGGAGTGTGGACGCCCAGTGGTGCCGGTCCATGTCGTCGGCGAGCTGGCGGTGCCGGTAGACGAACGTCGAGCGGAGGAAGTGGCCGGGCACGATGGTGTCGACCCGGTCGGTGACCCGGGTCCGGCCCTCGGACACGACGTCGAACGTGTGCGTGTGCCGCCACGGCACCAGCAGGCGCAGCGGCAGCGCGGCCGAATAGTCGACGAACCGGTGCGGGGGGTCGTACTCCTTGGCGTCGTGCTGCGCGATCCACGTCAGTCCGCCGGGTAGGCGCAATTCTGCACGACCCGATTTCAGAGACTCGGATTCCTTCGCGAGACTCAGTGGCTGCCACGGCGGTGAGAGCCGGGTGAACGCCCCGGCCCTCGTGTGCCAGGCGAACAACTCGTCCCGCGAGGCCTCGACCACACTCGAATGCACGATGCCCATGACCCGACCTTAGCCGCGATGGCGGGCGAGGCGGTGACAACGACGAGTAGCGTGTGGGAATGACGCAGTTACGTGTACTGGTCACCGGTGCCACCGGATACATCGGCGGACGCCTCGCTCCCCGGCTCTCGCAAGCCGGCTATCGGGTGCGGGTGCTGGTGCGTTCACCCGAGAAACTGACCGACGTCCCGTGGGCGTCCGACGTCGAGATCGCCCGCGGCGACCTGAGCGATCCCGAATCCCTTTCTGCCGCTTTCACGGACGTGGACGTCGTCTACTACCTCGTGCATTCGATGGGTGGTTCGGACGAGTTCGAGGAGGCCGAACGCGTCAGCGCGGAGAACGTGGCCGAGGCTGCCCGCACGTCCGGTGTCGGCCGGATCGTCTACCTCGGCGGGCTTCATCCCGACTCGGTGGACCTCTCTCCGCACCTGCACTCCCGCACACAGGTGGGGCAGATTCTCGTCGACTCCGGTGTTCCCACAATGGTTCTGCAGGCCGGGGTCGTCATCGGCTCCGGTTCTGCGTCGTTCGAGATGATCCGCCACCTCACCAACCGGCTCCCCGTGATGACCACCCCGCGGTGGGTGAACAACAAGATCCAGCCGATCGCGGTCCGCGACGTGCTGCACTACCTCGTCGCCGCAGCGGAGGCACCGTTGCCGCGCAGCCGCACCTTCGACATCGGCGGCCCCGACGTCATCCGCTACGGCGAGATGATGCAGACATACGCCGAGGTCGCCGGTCTCCGTCAGCGTCGCATCCTCGTCCTTCCGGTGCTGACCCCGAAGCTCGCCGGTCTGTGGATCGGCCTGGTCACCCCGATCCCCCGCTCGCTCGGGCGGGCCCTGATCGAATCCCTGCAGAACGACGCCGTCGCCTCCGAGCACGACATCGACGACGTCATCCCACCGCCGAAGGCAGGCCTGACCACGTACCGGAACGCCGTGCGACTGGCGTTGCGGCGCATCGACAACGGCGAGGTGGAGACGACCTGGGCCAGTGCGTCCCCGGTCGGCGCCCCGTCCGATCCGTTGCCGTCCGACCCGGATTGGGCCGGTGAGGTCGTCTACACCGACGAACGCACCAAGGACTGCGACGCGGACGCCGGAACGCTGTGGAGCGTCGTGGAGAGCATCGGCGGTGAGAACGGCTGGTACTCGTTCCCCCTCGCGTGGTCGGTGCGCGGCTGGCTCGACCGCGTGGTCGGCGGTGTCGGTCTCACCCGCGGACGCCGGAACCCGAAGCAGCTCAACACCGGCGACCCCCTGGACTTCTGGCGGGTCGAACGCATCGACCGGGGGTCCCTGCTACGACTGCGCGCCGAGATGCGGGCACCGGGCGGGGCGTGGCTCGAATGGCGCGTCCACAGTGTGGATTCCGACCGGTCCCGACTCGATCAGCGGGCCATCTTCTTCCCGAAAGGCCTCGCCGGAAGGCTGTACTGGTACTCCATCATGCCGTTCCACGGAATCATCTTCAAAGGCATGATGGAGAACATCACCGGCTCCGCTGCCCGTCAGACCGTGCAGAGCGGCTGAATAGCCTCTCGGCCACCGGTGGTCGGGGACGTCAGCAGCAGGCACGAGTTGTAGCCACGCGATTCCACCACCTGCCGGATCTGCTTCCATCCCACGTCGTCGACCGCCGGGTTGCGGGAGAGGACGAAACCCGAAGCCCGTGCCGGGTCACCGACGAGCGCCCACGAGTAGTCGTCGGCGATGTAGGTGACCACATAGTTGGTGGGACCGTCCGGTGAACTCTGGAACGGCACGTCCGGGAAACTCACGTGGAGTTGCGCATTGGTGACCGGGTCGTTGACACGCGCATTGCCGTTGATTCCGTTCGTCCCTCCCGCCCAGGTGGTGCACGAGTTGGCGACGCTGACGTTCGACGAGTCCACGAGTCCGTACGTCGCCCTGGTGTCCCGCGCGCAGTCCAGGTTGAAGGGCTGTGGCACAGCGGCCAACTGATACCACGTGCCGAGGTACCGCGGCACGTCGAGGGACGGGACTGGTGCGAGCGCACCGGGCTGAGCCTGCGCCGGGCTCGCCGCCAGCACCACGGCCGCAGCGGCGGCCAGCAGTCCTGCGGCGAATCCACGAGCCTTCGAGAGTGTCATCTCGGGTCCTTTCACGATCATGCGTCGACGAAACGGGCAACCTGAACGGAGTGCCTGTGCAGCACCCTCTCTCGGGACATTCGACGCCACTTCCGGATCGGATGGGTCGATCCGGGACAACCTTCGACCCATCCGTTCCGGAGACCGCTCCGAATGCCTGTCGATGGTGCTCATCCGCACCCACACCGGAGAGAGGCAATAACCCATGAACATCAGCACACGAGTTCTGGCAGTCGCAGCGAGCACGTCCCTCGTCCTGCTGGGCGCAGCGTGTTCGTCGGACGACAGCGACTCGTCGAGCAGCGGCTCCGCCTCGGAGGCGATGACGTCCGAGTCGATGTCGTCCGGTTCGATGACCTCGTCCGCGATGGCCGATCCCGCCGCCAACCTGGTCGGTCCGGGCTGCGCCGAGTACGCGAAGACGGTGCCCGACGGTGCCGGTTCGGTCAGCGGCATGGCGCAGGATCCGGTCGCGACCGCCGCGTCCAACAACCCGCTGCTCACCACCCTCACCGCCGCCATATCCGGTCAGCTCAACCCGCAGGTCAACCTGGTGGACACGCTGAACAGCGGACAGTTCACGGTGTTCGCGCCGGTGGATGCCGCGTTCGCGAAGGTCGACCCGGCCACGATCGAGACCCTCAAGACCGACCCGGCGCTGCTCACCAAGGTCCTGACCTACCACGTGGTCCCCGGCCAGATCGCGCCGAGTGACATCGACGGCCAGCACACGACCGTCGAGGGTGGCACGGTCACTGTCACCGGTTCGGGCGACGACCTGAAGGTCAACGACGCCGGCGTCATCTGCGGTGGCGTCCAGACCGCCAACGCCACGGTGTACCTGGTCGACACCGTCCTGATGCCCCAGTAAGCACGCTCGTCTCAGAGTTCTCCGTGCCCGGCGGCATCGGTCCCACACCGATGCCGCCGGGCTCTTGCGTGCTCCCACGTGAGTGCCACGGTGTGCTCGAGCACGCTTCGCCACTCACGTGAGCGGGTGCGGGTCCGCCCATCCGACGCAAAGTCAGCTCCGAATAACGGTTATGGAGAAAGGCTCACCCACCGCCCCGGCGTACGTGCTCGTACTGCCCGGCGGCAAACCACGCAGTCAGGCACCCTCGCGGTGCTGGCATCTGTCGAATCTGCGCATGACCTGGATGGCCTGGTCTCTGAGGTCGAGGCTCGGGCGGCACGGAATCGTCGTGGAGCGGTTGCAGTACCGGGTCCGCGGATGGAACGCCCCCGAGGCCAGCCCGGTGCACGACGCCCGGCAAGCCGTCGAACGGGCCCGGCTGCGGTTCGGGGACGTCCCCGTCGCCGTCGTCGGGCATTCGATGGGCGGCCGCGTCGCCGCCCACCTCGCCGCCCTCGACAACGTCCGGGCGATCGCCGCGCTCGCACCCTGGTGGCCCGCGTCCGACGGCGAACTGGTGCCCGCCGACCGCAGCCTGATGGTCGCGCACGGAACCGCCGACCGCTGGACGGATCCCACAGCTTCCCGGGTCCAGACCGAGCAGGCGCTGGCTCGTGGGGTGAACGCCTCGTGGATTCCCCTGACGGGAGCCGGACATTTCATGCTCGCCCGTCCGCGCTGGTGGCATCGCATCACCGCCGATTTCGTTCTCGACGCCTTCGCCGCGGAAGGTGTCGTCGCCGCACCGACTGACCGGAAAGCAGGTCGCCATGCATGATTCGGAGAAGCTCGAACGCAGGAACGTCGCGGTGATCGGCAGCGGCGTCGCAGGGTTGACCGCCGCCTACGTTCTGTCCCGCCACGACCGCGTCACCCTCTACGAGGCCGACGCCCGTCTCGGCGGCCACGCCCACACCCACCATCTGACGCTCGACTCGGGCGCAGAAGTGGACGTCGACACGGGCTTCATCGTGCACAACGACCGCACCTACCCCACGCTGCTGCGCCTGTTCGCCGAACTCGACGTGACCACCCAGGATTCGGACATGTCGATGTCGATCCGATCCGATGCGAGCGGGCTCGAATACGCAGGCGCGAAGGGGATCCGCGGGCTGTTCCCCACCGCCCGCACCCTGGCCCGGCCGCGGTATTGGCGGATGCTCGGCGAGGTCCTCCGGTTCCACCGTTGTTCCCGTGCCGTGCTCGACACCCCGGTCGACGAGGCCGGCGGGCAGGAACCGCTGGGCGAGTTCCTGAGCCGCAACGGTTTCAGCCCGTACTTCGTCGAGAATTTCATGACTCCGCTCGTCGCGGCGGTGTGGTCGTGCGATCCCACGGCAGCGGCGCACTACCCCGCCCGCTACCTGTTCACTTTTCTCGAGCACCACGGAATGCTCACCGTCTTCGGATCACCCACGTGGCGCACCGTGACGGGCGGCTCGGCTCGCTACGTCGAGAAGGTGGCGGCGCACCTCGACGAGATACTTCTCGGCACCCCCGTGCAGCGGGTGGAACGCACCCAGGACGGCGGCGCGTGCGTCGTCGACGGCAGCGGCGACGTCCGGTACTTCGACGCCGTGGTGGTGGCCGTTCACCCCCGTCAGGCACTCGCCCTGCTCGGCGACGCCTCGGACCTCGAGATCGAGATCCTCGGCGACATGCCGTACTCGGTGAATCACGCCCAGCTGCACACCGACGAGTCGCTGCTCCCCCGCGCGGAGAACGCCCGGGCCTCGTGGAACTACCTGACTCCCGCCGACAGCACGGACGCGACGGGCGTCATCGTCACCTACGACATGACCCGGCTGATGCGCCTGAACACCGTGCACGACCGGCGGTTCCTCGTCACGCTCGGCGGGAAGCACCTCGTCGACCCGTCGACGGTCGTCGCCGAGATGACGTACGAGCACCCCGTCTACACCCCCGAATCCGTGGCGGCACAGTCGCGGCTGAGCGAACTCGGCTCCGGCACATTTGCTTTCGCGGGCGCCTACCATGGCTGGGGGTTCCACGAGGACGGGGCACTCTCGGGCCTGCGCGCCGCCGAACGGATCGGCGGCTCGTGGGATACACATGCCGGACGACACCGCGACCGGGAGACGGTGTCATGACCGCGCCGGCGATCTACTCGACGACGATCCGGCACGCCCGCACCGAACCCGTCCGCAACAGTTTCCAGTATTCGAGCTACAGCTGGTACGTCGACGTCGACGACCTTCCACACCTGCCCGGGTGGCTCGGCCCGTTCGCCCGCTTCCGCGCCGAGGACCACTTCGAGCCGGTCCCCGGTGCCGCCGCGGACACGCTGCGCGCCAGGGTGGATGCGTTCCTCGCCACCCACGGAATCGACCTCGGCGGCGGGACGGTGACGGCGCTCCTGAACGCGCGGGTGCTCGGGTACGTGTTCAACCCGCTCAGCGTGTACTGGTGCCACGACGTCGACGGCAGCCTCCGCTGTGTGATCGCCGAGGTACACAACACCTATGGTCAGCGGCACAGCTACCTGATCCGACCCGACAGCCGCGACCGTGCCGAGGTGGACAAGCAGTTCTACGTCTCCCCGTTCAACGACGTGAGCGGCCGTTACGAGATGTGGTTCCCCGAGCCCGGCGACACGCTCTCGCTGAACGTGGTACTCCACCGGGACGGGCACGCCCCGTTCACCGCGACGGTGCGGGGAACGCGGCAGCCCGCCACCCACCGCACGGTCCTGAGGACCCAACTACGCACTCCCCTGGCACCTCTCGTGGTGTCGGTTCGCATTCGCATCCAGGGGATCACTTTGTGGGCCCGCGGACTCCCCGTCGCGGCTCGGCCCGACGGCCGGCAGAAGGAGACAGTTCAGTGAGAAGGAACAAGGACACGGACATGGACGCATCGCCTGCCGTCAGTACCGCCGACCTCGCGTTCACCGTCGAGGATCCGCGGATCGACAACCGGATCTGGCCCGGCCTGGCCGACGTGCCGACCGGTCTGCGTGCCTCGCTGTCGGCGAAGATTGCCGACCGCCTGTTCCGCCGCGCGGCCGCCGACCTCGACGTCCGCATCGAGTACCCCGACGGCACCCTGGTTGGGGCGCGCCGGGAACAGGAGATCCTGCCGCGCATGATCATCCGCAACCCGGATGCGTTCGCCCGGCGGGTCGGGACGAGCGGCCTCATCGGTTTCGGCGAGTCGTACATGGCCGGCGACTGGACGTCGCCGGATCTCGCCGCGGTGCTGAGCGTGTTCGCCTCACGGATGGCGACCCTCGTTCCCCGCCCGCTGCAACGGTTGCGCGCACTCTATGTCGCCAAACACCCCGCCCAGGAACGCAACACCGAGCAGAACACCCGCTCCAACATCTCCCGGCACTACGACCTGTCCAACGAGATGTTCGAGACGTTCCTCGACGAGACGCTGACGTACTCGAGCGCACTGTTCGCGTCGACGCCGACCCGGGTGGGGCAGGTACGGGACGTGACGGTCCTGCGGGCACCCGTCCCACAGATCACCCCGAAGTGGGAGGATTTCGCGGACGCGCAGCGCCGCAAGATCGATCGGCTGCTCGACGAGGCCGGCGTCGGTGCGGGCACCAGGCTGCTCGAGGTCGGGACGGGCTGGGGAGAACTGTGCATCCGGGCGGCGGAACGCGGCGCCGTGGTGCGTTCGGTGACGCTGTCCAGCGAACAGCAGAGCCTGGCCCGCCTGCGCGTCGCCGAGGCCGGCCACTCGGACACCGTGCAGATCGACCTGCTCGACTACCGCAACGTCGACGGCGAGTACGACGCCATCGTGTCGGTCGAGATGATCGAGGCTGTCGGACATCAGTACTGGGCCACCTACTTCCGGGTGCTCGACAAACTCCTCGCTCCGGGCGGAAGGGTGGCGCTGCAGGCGATCACCATGCCGCACGATCGGATGCTCCAGACCCGCAACACCTACACCTGGGTGCACAAGTACATCTTCCCGGGCGGTTTCCTCCCGTCGACCGAGGCGATCGAATCCGTCACCGCCGAACACACCGCGCTACGGGTGCGGGAGCGACTGAGCATGGGACAGCACTACGCGGAGACGCTCCGGCTGTGGAAGGACCGGTTCGCCGCGCACAGCGCGCAGGCGGAGGAACTCGGATTCGACGAGACGTTCCGTCGCATGTGGCATTTCTACCTCTGCTACTCCGAGGCCGGGTTCCGCTCCGGCTACATCGACGTCCAGCAGTTCGTCCTCGACAAGACGGGAGCATGACCGTGACCGTTGCCGCCGAACTCGACAAGGCGTTGCGTCCGCTCGTCCGCGGGGAATTGCCCGTTCATCTGACCGCGTGGGACGGCAGTACCGCCGGCCCGGTGACGGCGCCGAAGGTGGTGCTGCGCAGTCCCGACGCCCTGCGCCGATTGCTGTGGAGCCCCGGGGAACTCGGGGCCGCACAGGCCTACGTGACGGGTGAGATCGACGTCGAGGGCGACCTGGGCGAGGCCCTGGCACATGTGTGGGCGGTGGCGCGCGAGCGAGGTCTCAGCGGAGTCCGGCCGAGCCCGTGGACGGTCGCGAAGGTGTTGCGCGTCGCCGCGAAGCTGGGTGTCACGGGCGGGCCGCTTCCCGCACCCGCCGCACAGGCGAACATCCGCGGACGGCTGCACAGCATGCTGCGCGACCGCGCCGCGATCAGTCACCACTACGACCTGTCCAACGATTTCTACGCGCTGATCCTGGACCCGCAGATGGCCTACTCGTGCGCCTATTTCACCCGGAATGCGCCGGGAACGCCGCAGGATTCGGACTACGGACTCGAGGACGCCCAGCGGGACAAGCTCGACCTGGTGTGCCGCAAGATCGGACTCGAAACCGGCATGCGACTGCTCGACATCGGATGCGGCTGGGGATCGCTGAGCCTCCACGCCGCGGCCGAATACGGCGCACACGTCGTCGGTGTCACCATCTCCCGTGAGCAGAAAGTGTTCATCGACAAGCGGATCGCCGAGCGCGGTTTGCAGGACCGCGTCGAGATCCGTCTGCAGGATTACCGCGAGGTCCCCGACGGCCCGTTCGACGCCGTCGCGTCCCTCGAAATGGGTGAGCACGTGGGCGAGAAGAACTACGCCCGGTACGCGCAGGCCCTCCACGACAACGCGAAGCCCGGTGCGCGGGTGCTGATCCAGCAGATGTCGCGCACCGGACGCCATCCCGGCGGCGGCCCGTTCATCGAGTCGTTCATAGCTCCCGACATGACCATGCGTCCCGTCGGTGAGAGCGTCGCGTACCTCGAACGAGCCGGGCTCGAGGTGCGCGACGTGCACGGTCTCCGTGAGCATTACGTCTGGACCGTCGACGCCTGGCTGGAGAAGTTCGAGTCCCGCTGGGACGACGTCGTCGAGATGGTCGGGCTCGAGATGGCCCGGGTGTGGCGGCTGTACCTCGTCGGCGGCGCGATGAGCTTCGAGCAGGGCCGCATGGGTGTCGATCAGATCCTGGCCGTGAAGCCGACCGCGGCGGGTCGGTCGATGATGCCTGCCGTGCGGGTCGACTCCGCGGGATCCGGCGTGCTCCGATGAACGGGATCGACTGGTCGGACTTCGGCGCCGTCACCGCGGCGAGCGTTCTCGTGCTCGCCGTCCTCCAGGCCGCGACGTTCCTCGTCGGGCGGCGGATCGGACGCTACAACGTCGTCGATGTGTCCTGGGGCCTCGGTTTCGTCCTGGTAGCGCTCGTGGCCGCCGTCGTCGGCGACGGCGACGCACTGCGCCGCTGGCTGGTGGTGGTGCTCGTCGCGGTGTGGGGTCTGCGACTGACCTGGCACATGTACGCCAAGTCCGCGGGCAAGGGCGAGGACCCGCGCTACGTGGAGATGCTCGACCGGGCGGGCGGCGACTCGCCCTGGGTCGTCGTCAGGAAGATCTTTCTCACCCAGGGACTCGCGCAGTGGTTCGTCTCGCTGCCGCTGCAGGTATCGGCCGTACTCGGTCCCGCATCCGGCCTCGGCGCGGTCGTCGCGGTGCTCGGAGTCCTCCTGTGGGTGGTCGGTGTCGTGTTCGAAGCGGTCGGCGACCACCAGTTGAAGGTGTTCAAGGCGGACCCGTCCAACAAGGGCGTGATCATGGACGTCGGCCTGTGGGCGTGGACGCGGCACCCGAACTACTTCGGCGACTCCTGCGTGTGGTGGGGACTCTGGCTCATCGCGGCCAGCGTGTGGCCCGGCGCCGTCACCGTGCTGTCTCCCGTGGTCATGACGTACTTCCTGGTGTTCGCGACCGGCGCGCGACTGCTCGAGAAGACGATGTCGCAGCGTCCCGGCTACCCCGAATACCAGCAGCGCACCAGCTATTTCCTCCCCTTGCCGCCGAAGCGGTGAGTGCCATGCCGGCATCGCTCGCATCCCCTCGGATCCCATCGTGGTCACACCGGCCGCAACCTGCTATTAGGCTGTGGATCGATGAACGGAATGGGCCGATGACCGGTGTCGACAGGGACACGGAGAACGTGACGCTGACGGCGTTGCTGGCGCGTATCGCGCAGGGCGAGCGGGATGCCTTCAGCGACTTCTACGAACGCACCAGCGCGCGGGTGTACGGCATGGTGCTGCGGGTCCTGCGCGATCCCGGATACAGCGAGGAAACCACCCAAGAGGTGTACCTGCAGGTCTGGAACAACGCGGACAAATTCGATCCGAAGCAGGGGTCGCCGCTGTCGTGGCTGATCACCCTCGCTCATCGCCGTGCCGTCGACCGGGTGCGGTCGGAGCAGTCCGGCACCGAACGGGAAGCCGCCTACGGCGCCTCGAGTTGGTACGGACCGTTCGACGCGGTGTCGGAGGAAGTCACCCGACGCGGCGACACCAGCGACGTCGTCGACTGCCTCGGCACGCTCACCGAAGTCCAGCAGAGAACGGTGGTCCTCGCCTATTACGGGGGCCTGACGTACCGAGAGGTGTCGGAGCGGCTGTCCGTGGCGCTTCCGACGGTGAAATCACGAATTCGAGACGGATTGATCAGGCTCAAGCAATGTCTGGGGGTGCAGTTCGATGGATGAGTCCCAGCACGAAATCCTCGACCTCGCCCAGGTGTACGCCCTCGACGCCGTCGACGATCAGCAGCGCCGCGAGATCGACACCGCGGTCCAGAGCGCACCGCCCGACGTTCGCCTCGAATTCGACACCACCGTCCGCGGTGTGCACGAGACGATGGCCGCCCAGTCGGCGTCCACCGCGGTCGAGCCGCCCGCTCACCTGCTCGGGCGCATCCTCGATGCGCTGCCCGGCACCGCCGCTTCGCCCGCACCGATAGCGCTGGACGAGGTTCGTGCGCGCAAGCGCAGGCGCCTCGTGGCGGCGTTGAGCGCGGCGGCAGCGGTGATCGTCCTCGCCGTGGGTGGTATCACCGTCGCCCAGCAGTTGCAGAGCGAGGACGGCCAACCCGTGCCCGCTCAGATCCTCGCGGCCGACGACGTCCGCACGGCGGTCGCACCGATCGCCGGTGGCGGTTCGGCCACCGTCGTGTACTCCAAGGACGTCGACGCCGGAGTGCTGGTGATGAACGACGTCCCGCCGCCCGCACCGGGTTCGGTGTATCAGATGTGGCTGCTCGGACCGTCACACGAGCCGGTGTCCGCCGGAATCATGGAAGCCGATGACGTGTCACCGTCGACCACCGCGGTCGTGAACGACATCGACCAGTCCACGGAACTTGGATTCAGTGTGGAACCGCCCGGCGGTTCCACCCAGCCGACCGGCGACATCTTCGCGACGGTGAACCTCACCTGACACGTGAGTGGCGAAGCGTCCCCCGGGACGGGTAGCCCCGCACCGTGGGGGGGGGCCGGTCACGCGTGGGCGGCG
>NZ_JASHKX010000071.1:0-5915 GCF_030058635.1 Rhodococcus sp. IEGM 1305 | reverse complement strand
CATGCGCGTATACCTGGGTGCCGACCATGCCGGATTCGAACGTAAGAACGAGATCATCGAACACCTGAAGGCCGCGGGCCACGAGACCATCGACTGCGGCGCTCACGTCTACGACGCCCTCGACGACTACCCCGCCTTCTGCATCGAGACGGCCCGTCGTGTCGTCGCCGACGAGGGCAGCCTCGGCATCGTGCTGGGCGGCAGCGGCAACGGTGAGCAGATCGCCGCGAACAAGGTGAAGGGTGCGCGGTGTGCCCTGGCGTGGAGCGTCGAGACCGCGCAGTTGGCCCGCCAGCACAACAACGCTCAGCTGATCGGCCTCGGCGGGCGCATGCACTCCCTCGAGGAGTCCCTCGCGATCGTGGACGCGTTCCTCGCCGCCGAGTGGTCGAACGAGGAGCGCCACCAGCGCCGCATCGACATCCTGTCCGAGTTCGAGAAGACCGGCGTCGCCCCCGCCCTGCCCGAGGCCTGATCGCCCTTGCCCGAAGGTCACACCCTGCACCGGCTGGCCCGGCTACACCAACGCCGGTTCGCCGGTGCGCCAGTGCGGGTGCTGAGCCCGCAGGGCAGATTTTCCGAGGACGCGGCGCTCGTCGACGGCCGCGTTCTCGTCAGGTCCGAGGCCTGGGGTAAACACCTGTGGCATCACTACGAGTCGGGACTGGTCGTGCACGTCCACCTGGGACTGTACGGAGCGTTCACGGAATCGGCCGTTCCGATGGAACCGCCGGTCGGGCAGGTCAGGATGCGGATGGTCGGCGCCGAATTCGGCACCGACCTCCGCGGTCCGACGGCCTGCGAGGTTCTCCATCCGCCGCAGGTCGCCGCCATCGAGGCGCGGCTGGGGCCGGACCCGCTCCGCACGGACGCCGACCCCGACAAGGCGTGGAAGCGCATCTCGGCGTCGAAGACCCCGATCGGGGCACTGCTGATGGATCAGGCCGTGATCGCCGGCATCGGCAACGTGTACCGGGCGGAGGTCCTGTTCCGGCACGGCATCAACCCCGACAGGCCCGGTCGTGCGCTGTCCCGTGCCGAGTGGGACGTGCTGTGGGCCGACCTCGTCGCCCTGATGAAGGTCGGGGTCCGCCGCGGCAAGATGCACGTCGTCCGTCCCGAGGACGATCACGGCGATCCGGCGTATGCCAAGGACCGTCCCCGGACGTACGTCTACCGGCGGGCGGGATCACCGTGCCGGATCTGCGGCACCCCGGTCACCCACTCGGTCATGAAGGGCCGCAACCTCTTCTGGTGCCCGAGCTGCCAGCCCTCCTGACGGCCGGCTAGAAGTCGAACCCGCCACCGAAGTCGAACCCGCCGCCGTCTCCGCCGCCGCCGAAGTCGAATCCGCCGCCGTCGCCACCGGCGTCCCCGCCCATGTCGCCGCCGCCGTCTGCGCCTGCGTCACCGCCGTCGCCACCGCCGTCCGCACCCGCGTCACCGGTGTCCTGGGACGCGTCGCCCGCTCCGCTCTCGAAGCCCTGCGCGTCGTACCCCACTCCGGCCATCCCCGAGAACATCGCCGAGAACAGGAACATCGAGCCCAGGCCCCACGCGCCTGCGACGAGAGCGGGCTTCCACCACGGCTCCGAGTACCAGCCGGCGGGAACCGGGCGTCCCGCGACACGGCCACCGGGGTAGTAGTTCGGGGTCTTCGACGACGGGTTCGGCGACGCCGCGACCTGCCGCCCCTCGAACTCGACCTCACGGTCCTCGGTGACCGCTCCCGCGGACTTCTGGCCGTCGATCGACGGAATCTCCGGGCCGGGGTCCATGCCCATGGCCGTCCGGGCGGCGCGGATGTAGTAGAGACCCTCGAGCGCCGTCTGCTTGGCGAGACGCGCCTGGACGGGCGTCGTGGCCTGATCGATCTGGGAGCCCGCCGCGGTGTACCGCTCGGACGCGTCGGCGAGTGCCTGCTGCGAGGCGGTGTCGGACCCGGTGAGGCTGTACACCTGTCCGCCGAGCCGTTCGATGGCCTGGCGAGCGTCCGCCTTGGCGTCCTCGAGCTGGTTCGCGGTCTGCCCGGCGCGGTTGTTGCGGCTCCTCACCACCAGGAAGGCGACCGCCGCCACGATCACGAGAATGAGTAGCAGTTCCACGGTGGGCCTCCGGAGTTCTCGCGGACCGTCGGCTGCGGGGCTGCAACATCCACGAGTAGGGGACAAATCGGACATCTCCCAGAGTACTGACCGAAATCGTGGTTACGCGCTCGGCGAACGGGGGAGCGGTCCGCAGAAGAGAGGCGCGGGCGCGTCTCGTGCGCCTGTGACGCATGTCATAGCAGCCGAGGCGTCCGCGACCGCCCGTGCGCGACAAAAAAGGAGCGTTCCCTGGGGTGGGAACGCTCCTGTGTGGAGGGGATGACGGGAATCGAACCCGCGTAATCAGTTTGGAAGACTGAGGCTCTACCATTGAGCTACATCCCCGTGCATACGACAACCTGGGATCGCCATGCATGTCGTCTGCGATGAGTGACTGTACCCAACCTCGCTTTGGATTTCATAATCGGGGGGCCGTAGGATTCTTCCTCGGGTCCTCGCGAGGTTGGCGAGAGCCGGCTTCGACCGGGGTGTAGCGCAGCTTGGTAGCGCATCCGCTTTGGGAGCGGAGGGTCGCAGGTTCAAATCCTGTCACCCCGACCAGAACCACAGGGCAGGCAACTGCCGCACCGAAAAAGCACGACCACACGAAGGAGCCAGTCCGTGAAGAGCACCGTCGAGCAGCTCAGCCCGACGCGAGTCCGTATCAACGTTGAGGTGCCCTTCGAGGAGCTCAAGCCTGATTTCGACAAGGCCTACAAGGCCCTCGCGCAACAGATCCGTCTCCCCGGCTTCCGTCCGGGCAAGGCACCGGCCAAGTTGCTCGAAGCCCGTGTCGGTCGTGGCGCAGTCCTGGAGCAGGTCGTCAACGACGCACTCCCGTCCCGCTACTCCGAGGCCGTCACCAGCGCCTCGGTGAAGGCGATCGGTCAGCCCGAGATCGAGATCACGAAGATCGAGGACGGCGAGCTCCTCGAGTTCACCGCCGAGGTCGACGTCCGTCCCGAGATCACGCTGCCCGACTACAGCGAGCTGAGCGTCACCGTCGATCCGATCGAGATCACCGACGAGGCCGTCGAGGAGCAGCTGCTGTCGCTGCGTCAGCGCTTCGGCACCCTCACCGGTGTCGAGCGTGCGGTCGAGGACGGAGACTTCATCTCCATCGACCTGTCGGCCACCGTCGACGGTGAGGCCGTTCCCGAGGCCACCGCGAGCGGTCTGTCGCACGAGGTCGGTTCGGGTCAGCTCATCGAGGGCCTCGACGAGGCCGTCGTCGGCGTCAAGGCCGGCGAGTCGAAGGAGTTCACCTCGACGCTCGTCGCCGGTGACCACGCGGGCAAGGAAGCTGTCGTCACCGTCACCGTCGGCACCGTCAAGGAGCGCGAGCTGCCCGCCGAGGACGACGAGTTCGCTCAGCTGGCAAGCGAGTTCGACACCCTCGACGAGCTGAAGGCCGACCTGCGTGAGCGCGTCGGACGCGTTCGCAAGGTCGAGCAGGCCGGTCAGATCCGCGACAAGGTCCTCGAGACCCTCCTGGAGACCGTCGAGGTCCCGCTGCCCGAGGCTGTCGTCAAGGCCGAGGTCGACGCTGCACTCCACGACGCCGTGCACGGTCTCGATCACGACGAGGAAGCGCTGAACAAGCTCCTCGAGGAGCAGGGCACGAGCCGCGAAGAGTTCGACAAGGACGCCAAGGAGAGCGCCGAGCGCTCGGTGAAGACCCAGCTGCTGCTGGACGCCATCGCCGACGCCTCCGACGTCACCGTCGGCCAGGACGAGCTCACCGAGCGCATCCTGTTCCAGGCGCAGCGCTACGGCATGGCGCCCGAGCAGTTCATCCAGCAGATTCAGCAGGCCGGTCAGCTCGGCGCCGTCTTCGCGGACGTGCGTCGCGGCAAGGCTCTCGCCGGTGTCGTCGAGCAGGCCACCGTCACCGACACCTCGGGTGCCGCTGTCGACACCGCCGAACTGTTCGGCAACGGTGAGGCCGAGGCCGAGGAGGCTGCGTCCACGGACGAGGCTGCGTCGGATTCCACCGAGAGCGAAGACCAGAAGTAATGCTGGTCGCGGGATGTTTTTCTCGCGTTCGGCTGTGAGTTGTTTTCCGCTTTGAGCGAAGTAGGGCGGCACCGGGACTCCGGTGCCGCCCTCCTTCGTTAGTGTCTGTGTCAGCAATCAACGATTTACGGAGAAGGCAGGTACCGTGACTTCCAATCACCTGGAGACTTTGCAGAGTCCCGCCATGACTTCAGCCACCGCTGGGTTGAACCTCAGCGACTCGGTGTACGAACGCCTGCTGCGCGAGCGCATCATCTTCCTCGGTACCCAGGTCGACGACGACATCGCGAACAAGCTGTGCGCTCAGATCCTGCTGCTGTCGGCAGAGGATCCCAGCCGGGACATCTCCCTCTACATCAACTCGCCCGGCGGGTCGGTCAGCGCCGGTATGGCGATCTTCGACACGATGCAGTTCGCCGAGTGCGACGTCGCGACGTTCGGAATGGGTCTGGCCGCGTCGATGGGCCAGTTCCTGCTCTCCGCCGGGGCCAAGGGCAAGCGCTACGCCCTCCCGCACGCGCGGATCATGATGCACCAGCCGTCCGCCGGAATCGGTGGTACCGCCAGTGACATCGCGATCATGGCCGAACAGTTCGCGCACACCAAGCGCGAAATGGCCGAGCTGATCGCCGAGCACACCGGTCAGACGGTCGAGCAGATCACCGCCGATTCGGATCGTGACCGCTGGTTCACCGCGAAGCAGGCACTCGAATACGGTTTCGTCGACCACGTCGTCTCCCGCGCGGCGCAGGCGGGCGGGACCGGGCAGTAGCAGCCCGGCTTCCTCACTGACCGCTCCCACACATCCCTTGGAGAACTGATGACCAACCTGTTCGATCCCCGCAGCCTGGGAGGCCAGGCGCCCGCAGGCCCCCAGTCGCGTTACATCCTGCCGTCCTTCATCGAGCACTCGAGCTACGGCGTCAAGGAGTCCAACCCGTACAACAAGCTGTTCGAGGAGCGCATCATCTTCCTCGGCGTGCAGGTGGACGATGCGTCGGCCAACGACGTGATGGCTCAGCTTCTCGTTCTCGAGTCGCTGGACCCCGATCGCGACATCACCATGTACATCAACTCGCCGGGTGGCTCGTTCACCTCGCTGATGGCGATCTACGACACCATGCAGTACGTGCGCGCCGACATCACGACGGTGTGCCTCGGCCAGGCGGCCTCGGCTGCCGCGGTGCTGCTGGCGGCCGGTAGCCCCGGCAAGCGTCTCGCCCTGCCGAACGCTCGTGTCCTCATCCACCAGCCCGCCACCGGCGGCATCCAGGGTCAGGTCTCCGACCTCGAGATCCAGGCCGCCGAGATCGAGCGGATGCGTCGCCTGATGGAGACCACCCTCGCGAAGCACACCGGCAAGGACGCCGACGTGATCCGCAAGGACACCGACCGCGACAAGATCCTCACGGCCGCCGAGGCCAAGGAATACGGGATCATCGACGACGTGCTCGAGTACCGCAAACTCAGCGCCCAGAAGTGATTTCCTGCCGCCCCGGCTCGGGCGACACGCCGTGACGGCGCGGTTGCCGCGAGCCGGGTGCGGGATCGGCAAGGCTGGCTTTCCCGGAAGATCGGTGCGCGAATCACCGACAACCAGTCGACCTCGCTCGCGATCTGCGGGTACGGTCACATAACGGGCTTTCGTTTTCGGTCGGTGCGCGCACGGCGTGGGATCGGTTCGATGGTTGCACGTAGACGAAGGAAGTAGGGACCTGACGAGATGGCACGCATCGGTGACGGCGGGGATCTGCTCAAGTGCTCTTTCTGCGGTAAGAGCCAGAAGCAGGTCAAGAAGCTCATTGCTGGGCC
>NZ_JASHKX010000028.1:0-84676 GCF_030058635.1 Rhodococcus sp. IEGM 1305 | reverse complement strand
CAGTGTCCTCGATGTCCTGAGACATCAACTGTCCTGCATGTCCTGAACTCAGACAGCGTGCGGAAGCACACTTTGCCACTCACGTGGGGGGAGATCAGACCAGCAGTTCGGCGATCTGAATGGTGTTGAGGGCGGCACCCTTACGCAGGTTGTCGCCGGACACGAACAGTGCCAGACCGCGACCCTCGGGGACACCCGGATCCTGACGGATACGCCCGACCAGCGACGGGTCGCTGCCCGCGGCCTGGAGCGGGGTGGGGACGTCCACCAGCTGCACACCGGGAGCCTTCGACAGGAGCTCCTGCGCACGCTCCACCGACAGCGGACGCTCGAATTCGGCGTTGATCGACAGCGAGTGGCCCGTGATCACGGGGACGCGGACGCACGTGCCCGACACCAGCAGGTCGGGCAGGCCGAGGATCTTGCGGCTCTCGTTGCGGAGTTTCTGGTCCTCGTCCGTCTCACCGCTGCCGTCGTCGACGATCGAACCGGCCAGCGGCAGAACGTTGAACGCGATCGGTGCGACGTACTTGTTCGGGGCCGGGAAGTCGACGGCGCTGCCGTCGTGCACCAGCTTCTCCGCGTCGTCGATGACGGCGCGGGCCTGGCCCACCAGCTCCTCGACACCGGCGATTCCACTGCCCGACACGGCCTGGTAGCTCGACACGATGAGACGCTGCAGACCGGCCTCGTCGTGCAGAACCTTCAGCACCGGCATCGCGGCCATCGTGGTGCAGTTGGGGTTGGCGATGATGCCCTTCGGCGGGTTCTTCGCCTGCTCCGGGTTGACCTCGCTGACGACCAGCGGGACGTCGGGGTCCTTGCGGAACGCCGACGAGTTGTCGACGACCGTGGCACCTGCCGCGGCGAACCGCGGGGCCTGCTCACGAGAGAGGGTCGCACCGGCCGAGAACAGGGCGATGTCGATGCCCTTCAGGTCCTCGTCGGACGTCGCGGACGCGTCCTCGACGACGATCTCCTCGCCGCGAAACGGCAGCTTCTTGCCCGCCGACCGCGCGGAAGCGAAGAACCGTACCTTGTCCGCGGGGAAGTTCCGTTCCTCGAGGAGGGTGCGCATGACGATGCCGACCTGTCCGGTGGCACCGACGACAGCGATGGTGGTCATGATCTACCGTCCCGTTCCTGCGTGCACGACGGCTTCTTCGTCGCCGCCGAGCTCGAATGCATCGTGGATCGCCTTCACGGCCTTGTCCAGCTCCACATCCTTGACGAGCACCGAGATGCGGATCTCGGACGTCGAGATGAGGTCGATGTTGACACCGGCCTTTGCGAGAGCCTCACAGAACGTCGCGGTGACGCCCGGGTGGCTCTTCATGCCGGCGCCGACGAGCGACACCTTGCCGATGTGGTCGTCGAACAGCACCTGCGTGAAGCCGATGTCGCCCTGCAGCTTGGTCAGCTTCTCGACGGCGCGCGGGCCGTCGGCGGTGGGCAGGGTGAACGTGATGTCGGTCTTGCCGGTCTCGACCTTCGAGATGTTCTGCAGCACCATGTCGATGTTGATCTCCGCCTCGGCCACCGCGCGGAAGACCTGCGCGGCGTAACCCGGGGTGTCGGGCAGGCCGACGACGGTGATCTTGGACTCGCCGCGATCGTGCGCGACTCCGGTGATGATTGCCTCTTCCACGGGGATGTCCTCCATCGATCCGGACACGATGGTGCCCGGCTTGGTCGTGTATGACGAACGGACGTGCACAGGCACGTTGTATCGGCGGGCGTACTCGACGCAGCGGAGCATGAGCACCTTCGCGCCGCACGCCGCGAGCTCGAGCATCTCCTCGAACGACACCGTCTCGAGACGCTGCGCGTCGGGAACGATGCGCGGGTCGGCGGTGAAGATGCCGTCGACGTCGGTGTAGATCTCGCAGACGTCGGCCTCGAGGGCCGCTGCGAGGGCCACCGCGGTGGTGTCCGAACCGCCGCGCCCGAGGGTCGTCACGTCCTTGCTGTCCTGGCTGACGCCCTGGAACCCGGCGACGAGGACGATCGAGCCCTCGTCGAGCGCATCCCGGACGCGGCCCGGTGTGACGTCGATGATCTTGGCGTTGCCGTGAGCACCGGTGGTGATGACGCCCGCCTGGGAGCCCGTGAACGAACGGGCCTCCGCACCGAGCGAATGAATTGCCATCGCGACGAGAGAATTGGAAATGCGCTCACCGGAGGTCAGCAGCATGTCCATTTCGCGGGCGGGTGGGGCTGGGCACACCTGCTGAGCCAGATCGAGCAGCTCATCAGTGGTGTCCCCCATCGCTGAAACCACGACGACGACATCGTTGCCGGCCTTCTTGGTCTCGACGATCCGTTCAGCCACTCGTCGGATTCTCTCGGCGGTTGCCACCGAGGATCCGCCGTACTTCTGGACGACGAGAGCCACGCGTTTCTACCTCCAGGTCGATGAATCTGTACTGGTCCAGCTGTCGAGCTTACCGGCGGAGTCCAATCTGATCCCGGGTGAGTCCGTTCGGACGCCTATCCGAACGCCGTGTTCACGGCGTCCGCGACCCTCGCCACGGCCGCGCAGTTCGGCCCGTGAACAGTGACGACTGCACCCGCGTGACCGAGCCTGCGGGTGAACTCGTCGACGCCCGCTCCGGGCCGTGTGATGTCGATCGGCTCGCCCATCGGGCTCGTCCACCGGCATCGGTCGCCGACCGTCTCCGGCTCGGCGGGAACGGGTGGTCGGTTTTCCTTGACCGGCGACATCGTGAACGACACGGTCACCTCACTCCCGGGCACCCGATTCGGGTTCGGAAACAGCACGCAGTCGAACGGGGTGGGCGGCGATTCCGGGTCGACGGCGCGTCCGCCCGCCGTGGTTCCCAGCACGTCGAGTACTTCACACGGGTCGTGGACCGCGAGCGCCACTTGATGCGGGGACGTGGCGTCACGAGTGGGCAGTCCGGACCGCATCCTGTCGATCGCCGCGTCCAGCACCGCGTCGGCGAGCGGGCAGGCGTCCTGGCCGGCGACGGTTCCGGCGCGGACGGTGGCCAGCTGCCGTTCCACCTGTTCCTGGTCGATTCCGAGGTTCAGCCGGAAGACGCGCTCACACGTCCCGCGGGTCGGGTCGGCGCCCGCACCGCGGTAGACGGTCACCCCGTCGACCGTCTCCGGCCGGGTCAGCGCCGCGTCGGACAGCATCGACGGCAGCAGGGACAACTCCACGTAGGTGGTCGCGCCGCCGGGCCCGGCCATCAACGCCGAACACACCGGCAGTTGCACGGCGGACCCGTACTGCTGGACCGTCCCGGCACCCCGCACCACGGCCACGTCGAGCAGTCCGCACGGATCGGCGTCGCGGAGCGCGTCCTCGACGTGGATGTGCCGTTGCTGCGCGGGGCTCAGTTCCTGCAGCGGAGAAGCCCCCGCAGTCCCCGACACGCTGTGCGCGCACCCGGACGTGATCACGGCGCACAGGAGCGCCGCGGCAACTTTCTTCACTCGATCCCCCCTCGAATCGGCACGAACACTACCGCCGACTCGGGATTATCGGAGGGAGGAAGGGGCGCCGTGAACAGAGCAGCCGAGTTCCCCCGGTCCGGATCGGATTCGCGACCCATTCTGCGTGCGCTGCGCCGACGCCCGCCGTTGCGATTAGGACTCGTCCAGCTCTGTTATCTGATCGCCGGTTTCCTCCTCGGCCTCGCGCTCCCCACCCTCGACATCGGTCCCCGGACAAGTGGCACCAGCGTGGCCACCCTGCTGTTCACTCTCGCCGGCGCCGTCATCACGCTGGCGAGCGTGGTGTTCTCGCTGCTGTTCCTCGTGGGTCAGTTCGGCGCCACGACGCTGACCCCGCGATTGACGCTGTTCCGCGACGACCCGCTGGTGTGGAACTCCTTCGGGATGTTCCTGGGTTTCTTCGTCTTCGCGACCACGGCGGGCCTGGTCGTCAACCAGAAGGACGCTGTGCCGGTGGCGATCCCGGTGGCGGCCGTGATCCTCAGGGTCGTCGCACTCGCCGTCATGCGGATCCTGCAACTGCATGCGTTCCGCTCGATCCAGCTCGCACCGACACTCGCCGACGTCACCGCCCGCGGCGAAGCGGTGCTCGCCACCCTCTACGGCACGGAACCGGCGGGATCGGAAAGGTCGGGCGGTCCGGGCGGTGCCGTCGTCCGGTGGACCGGCACCGGCGGGATGCTGTGTCAGATCGACCTGCCGAAGCTGGCGCACCTCGCGCGCGAAGCGGATGTCCTGGTGCGGATGCGGGTCCGTGTGGGTGACGCCCTGATCCCCGGATCAGTCGTCATGAGCGTCGACGGCGCTGCCGGATTCGACAGCCGCGCGATGCTGGGATGCCTGGACGTGCGGATCGACCGGTCCTTCGACCAGGATCCGATGCTGGCGTTCCGCATCGTCGACGACATCGCCCTGCGCGCGTTGTCACCGGCTGTCAACGATCCCGCGACCGCCGCCCAGGCCGTCGACTGCGTGGGAACTCTGTTGTCGAGGATCAGTCACCGACCGGTCGACGTCGGCGACGTCGCGGACACGGAGGGAGAACTGCGCGTCGTCGTGCTCCTTCCCGACTGGGACGACTACGTGTCGGCGGCGTTCGACGAGATCGCCGACGCCGCCCGGCACCAGCCGTTCGTCGCCCGCCACCTCCTGCAGACCATCGACTCACTGATCGGTTCCGCCCCCGCGCACCGGCAGTCCGCGCTGGAACGACGCAGCGCCTGGGTCCGCGCACACTGCGACCTGCCGCCGACGTTCAGGTCGTGACCGGTGGTGTCTCGTGCCGGGCAGCGTCGTACGACGTTCGATCAGCTGCGCCCCTGATCAACTGGTCTTCACGAAGGGCGGGATCTCGAACGTTCCGTCGAACACCTCCGGCTTGGGGCTGTACATCCGGAGCAGCGGCCGGAACCCGACTGCCGGTGTCGGCAGCCAGTTGGCGCGGGCCACCGGATCGGCCGGGGCGTCCGCGCTGAGCGTGATGGTCAGCGAACCGTCGTCCGCGAACACCAGTCCCGGCGTGCGGTCACCGATCGAGTAGCGGTCGATCGGATTGTCGACGAGGTAGAAGTCCGGGAGGTCGTACATGGTGATCGACCAGAACGCGTCGACCGGTGGGGTCGGCGCGAACGTGAGTGTGTAGGTGTGCTCGCCGGACAGTTCGTTGCCTTCGCTGTCGTGGTAGATCGGCGCATATGCGGCCTCGTAACCGTGGTTTCCCCACAGCCCCGCCATCGCGGCGCCGGCCCGCAGTCCCAGCGCCTTCGAGCGGTCCTCGATCCGCCAGTCGGGTGAGTCGAGGGTGCCGATCTCGAAGAAGTCGTCGTTGTAGTCGAAGGCGTGGTACATCAACTGCCAGCCGTTGACCACCTCGCTTCCTGCACCCGATTTCAGTGCGGCGACCAGTGACTGGTGCCCGGCCTCGGCACCGGCCGTGAGCACGGCCGCGAGGTCCGGCGGCGCTTCGAGGTACGGCGACGGCCCGGTCTCGAGCAACCCGAGCGGGGCGAACGCCTGTTGTGCGACGAGGTCCTGCGCGGCGGGTGGGTACGCCTGCGAGTACACCCGCAGCTTCTCCCAGAACTGAAGTTCCTCGGGGACGTTCGGGTCGGGGACCGGCAGGCCCTCCGCCGGTTCCTGCTCGCCGACGGGTTCCAACGTGAGGGCCGACTGCAGTCCCTTCACCCGCTCCAGGTCGGCCTCCCCGTCGCAGGCCCACCGGCCGATGACGGTGCCCACCGCGGTGGGGAACGCGATCTGCGTCGCGCCGTCGGGGACCTCACCGGACCACCCGGGACCGGTCAACAGGTAACGGCCGGCCGCCGTTCCCGTCGCACGTTTGCCGACGTACGCGAAGTTGTCGGTCCACGCATCGACGAATTGCAGCACGTAGTACGCCCCACCGGCGTCGGGGACTCGCAGCAACTGCGGTCCGTGGCCGAGATCGATCTGGGCGATCGAATAGATGGTGTCGTTGTTGACCGAGACGAACGTGTCCTGCGGCCCGGCGAGTGTGCGGGCGTGGCTGAATTTGTTGAAGGGTCCCGCGTCGAGGCTCCCCATCCCCTCCGACACGAAGCGGTTTACCTGGTCGAGGTCGAACACCAGCGGAAAACCGTACATCCACGCCTTCGCGGCGAGTTCCTGCAATCCTGTGCTCACGACTGTCTCCTGTCATGGGCGGCTCCGCCGCCCGTGCGCCTTTGTGGTAGCTGCAGCAACCACAAAGGCGCACGGGTGCGGAGCGCCTAATGTCGGTCCGGTTCTGCGAGAGCCTCTCGCACGGTCGGATAGAGGCCGACGGGGGTCGCGCCCGAACCCGAGGTTCGTATCGTGTCCCGGAACTGCCCGATGTCCCGCGCCACACGTAGCTCGATTCCCCGGCGCGCGAGCACATCCCGCAACTGCACGAGCATTTGCGCGGCACTGACGTCGACGAACGGCGACGTCTCGGCGTCGAGGACCACCACTCGCGTGTCGTCGGTGCACATGTCCTCGATGCGGTCCTTGACGTGATCGGCGTTCGCGAAGAACAGTCCCGCCTCGACGCGCACCACGACCACGTGCGGTGTGGTCGGGAGGTCGGGGTGACGCTCGGCGTCCACCCACAGCGACCCTTCCTTCGCGAGCGCCGCGACGTGGGGACGCGACGCCCGGTAGAGCAGCAGCAGCATCGACACGCCGATGCCGATGACGAGTCCGGGCAGGGTGTCGAACAGGAGCACGCCCACCATCGCGGCGAGGGCGGCCGCGAAATCGGCTCGCGCGGCGTATCCGTAGATGCTGCCGAGCCTTTCGGTCCACACCCCGTAGAGCCGGCGCAGCGCGGAGATGTCGACGAGTTCGATGACGGCGGCGATGACCACCGCGGCGAGCGTCGCCTCGGGGAGTTTCTCGAACAGTCCGGTGAGGAACAGCAGGGTCACCACGGTCAGGACCGCGACGACGAGACCGCTGACCTGCGATTTGGCGCCGGCCCCGCCGTTGACCGCCGTCTTGGAGAGGCTGCCGTTCACCACCATCCCCGAGCACAGCCCGGAGCCGAGATTGGCTGTCCCGAGGCCGAGGAGTTCCCGGTTGGCGTCCACCTCGTAGCCCTCTTTCGCGGCGTACGTCTTCGCGGCACCGAGCCCTTCGGCGAACCCGATGAGCAGCACGCCCACTGCGGGGCCGAGAAGGTCGATGTAGTCGTCGAAGCCGACACCGTCCGGCAGTCCCACCGACGGCAGACCGGAGTCGATGTGACCGACGATGTCGACACCTCGACCGTCCAAACCGAACACGGCGACCGCGGCGATACCGAGGAGGACGGCCAGCAGCGAACCGGGGACGAGCGGCAGCCACCGTGTGAATCCGAGAACCACGACGAGACTGAGCACACCGACGACGAGTGTGCCCCAGTCGATGTCGCCCAGGTGGCTGACGACTCCCCAGGCCTGTTCGAAGAAGTTGCCGTGCTCCTTCTCCACGCCGAGGAGGGCAGGAACCTGCCCGATGATGATGGTCAGAGCCAGCCCGACGATGAAGCCCTTCAGCACCGGCTCCGAAATGAACGACGCGATGAAGCCCAGACGGAGGAGCCCCGCGAGCAGCCCGGCGATGCCGGTGGCAATCGCCAGCACTGCTGTCAGGGCCGCGTACTTGCCGCCGTCCGCCCCGGCGAGCGGCGCGACGATGGCAGCCGACAGGGCGGCCGTCGCCGACATCGGCCCCACCACCAGATGCCGGGAACTGCCGGCCGCCGCGTAAAGGATCAGGGCGGGTATCGCCGCGTACAGACCGACGACAGGGGGGACTCCCGCGATGGTCGCGTAGGCCAGGGCCTCCGGTACCAGCACGGCCCACACGGTCAGGCCCGCGATCACGTCGGGCCTGACCCATCCTTTTTGATACTCCTGCAGCGAGCCGAACACCGGCCAGGTGCCGGTCGCGGAACTCACCACGTCGTCATCGTCCTAGTCCCTGGCGGTGTCCCAGGTGGTGACCGCCCAGATCACGACGACGTCGAGCGCGATGATCAGAATCGACCACAGCGGGTAGTAGGGCAGCCAGAGGAAGTTCGCGAGGATCGACAGCGCGGCGATGCAGACTGCCACGACACGGGCCCAGGTGGCGCCCGTCATGAGGCCGATCGCGCTGATGACCAGAACGACGCCCAGAACGATGTGGATCCATCCCCACGCGGTGGTGTCGAACTGATAGGTGTATTGGACGCCGATGACCAGCAGGTCGTCGGACGCAACCGCGGCGATGCCCTGGAAGAACGAGATCACGCCGACGGTCAGCAGCAATATCGCCGCTGCCAGCGACGTTCCCGCGGCAAAGCCCTGTTTGACAGGGCTGGTGGTCCTGGACTCCGGATGTGTCGTCATGTCCATGCCCTTCTCGAAAGGATGTGCTCGAACAGTGGAATCCTGCGGCTTCGCGATGGCATCGGCATCATCCGCGCCGGGTGATCCTCATCTGCAACGGATGATGTGTCGTCGTCGGCCGGGTGCAACAGTCGATTCGGGGCACCCCGTTGGCCGATTGTTGCGAAGGGACACGCGATGACCGATCCGCAGGACGTATCCGGCGCGGCGCCGGATTCTCAGTGGTCGATGCCGCGGGGCCTGATCGTGATCCTCGGCCTGGCCGCGCTCGTCGTCACCGTGGCGGGGATCCAGGTGGCCGCGTCGATAGTCGGCCCGATCTTCCTCGCGCTCATGCTGACCGTCGCGGTTCACCCGCTGCCCGAATGGCTTCACCGAAAAGGTCTCCCGACCTGGCTCGCCACGATCGCAGCGATCCTGGTCGTCAACAGCATCATTCTCGTCCTCGTGCTGTCGCTGGCCCTGTCGGTCGCCCAGCTCGCCACGCTCCTACCGGAGTACGCGGACGACTTCACCGCCCTCATCGATGACGCCCAGAGCTTCCTGAACAGCAACGGCGTGAACTCGACCGATTCCCAGACCCTGCTCTCCCAGGTGGATTACGGCAAGGTCTTCGGCTTCGTGGAGGCGATCCTGCAGTCAATGCTGGGTGTCTTCTCGAATCTGCTGTTCGTCCTCGCCCTTCTGCTGTTCATGGCCGTCGACGGAAGTTCCTACGGTGCGCGGATGCGGATCGTCACGCAGATGCGTCCCGACATCGCCACCGCTCTCACGTCGTTCTCGGCCGGGACCCGCACGTACCTGATCGTGTCCACGGTCTTCGGGCTGATCGTCGCCGTCATCGACACCGGGGCACTGTGGGCGCTGGGAATTCCGCTGCCGATCCTGTGGGGACTGCTGTCGTTCATCACCAACTACATCCCGAACGTCGGGTTCATCCTGGGGCTGGTTCCGCCGGCCCTGCTCGCACTGCTCCAGGGCGGTCCAGGACTGATGCTGACAGTCATCGTCGTGTACAGCGTCATCAACGTCATCATCCAGTCGGTGATCCAGCCGAAGTTCGTCGGTGACGCGGTGGGCCTGTCCGTGACGTTCACGTTCCTGTCGTTGGTGTTCTGGGCGTGGATCCTCGGGCCGCTCGGCGCGATCCTTGCAATCCCGTTGTCGTTGATGGCGAAGGCGCTGCTGATCGACATCGACCCGTCCACGCGGTGGGTGAACACGATTCTCAGCAGCGCTCCCACTCCCCCTGCACCGGTTCCTGCCCCCTCCCCACCGCGACACGAGAAGGAAGAATCATGACACCCGATTTCTCGGACACGACCGATTTCGAGGACTCCGACCGCGGTTTCGTCGACCGTCTCGACCCCTGCACCGTCACGAGTGGGGACGGTCGCGTGGTGTGGGACATGCAGGAGTATTCGTTCCTGAACGGTGACTGCCCGGACACCGCCCACCCGAGCCTGTGGCGTCAGTCGCAACTGTGCGCGAAGAACGGTCTGTACGAAGTCACCGAGGGCATCTACCAGCTACGCGGAATCGACCTGTCCAACATGACGATCGTCGAGGGCGAGACGGGTGTCCTGGTGATCGACCCGCTGATCTCGCAGGAAACGGCGGCAGCATCGCTCGCGCTGTACCGGAAGAACCGTGGCGACCGGCCCGTCACCGGAGTCATCTATACGCACTCCCACATCGATCACTTCGGTGGTGTCGTCGGCGTTCTCCCGGACGGTCGCGGCGACGTCCCGATCCTCGCCCCCGAAGGTTTCCTCGAACACGCGGTCTCCGAGAACGTCTATGCCGGAACGGCAATGGGCCGGCGCGCCACCTACATGTACGGACCGCTGCTCCCCAAGGGCCCGCGCGGGCACCTCGGGGCGGGGCTCGGAACGAACACCTCGACGGGTCGACCCGGACTGATCCCACCGACCGTCGACATCACCCACACCGGCCAGGAGGAAACCGTCGACGGCATCCGGATCGTCTTCCAGGTGACGCCGGGGACGGAGGCGCCCGCCGAGATGAACTTCCTGTTCCCCGACCACCGGGCACTGTGCATGGCGGAGAACGCCACCCACAATCTGCACAATCTCCTCACGCTGCGGGGCGCGCTGGTCCGGGACCCCCGCGCCTGGTCGCGGTACCTCGACCAGGCGATCGAGATGTTCGACGGCGGCTACGACGTCGCTTTCGCCTCCCACCACTGGCCGACGTGGGGTCGCGACCGGGTGGTGACATTCCTGTCGCAGCAGCGCGACCTGTACCAGTACCTGCACGACCAGACCCTGCGGATGCTCAACACCGGGATGACGGGAATCGAGATCGCCGAGGACTTCCCGCTACCGCCTGCTCTCGAATCCGCTTGGCACGCACGTGGTTACTACGGCTCGGTGAGCCACAACGTGAAGGCGATCTACCAGCGGTACATGGGCTGGTTCGACGGCAACCCGACGTCGCTGTGGCAGCACCCACCGGAGAACGCGGCCACGCGGTACGTCGAATGCATGGGCGGTCAGGACGAGGTCCGGGCCAAGGCTCAACGGTATTTCGACGACGGCGACTTCCGGTTCGCCGCCGAACTCTCGAAGCATGCGGTGTTCGCAGACCCGTCGGACAGCGACGCGAAAGAACTGCTCGCCCGCACGTACGAACAACTCGGATTCGGTGCGGAGAACGCGACGTGGCGCAACTTCTACCTCACGGGTGCACTCGAACTGCGCGGCGGCATCGTCGCCCCGCCGCTCAGCGACCTCGGCGCAGACATGCTGAGCGCACTCACGATCGAGCAGATCTTCGACTCCGTCGCCCTCCGCATCAACGGCCCACGTGCCTGGGACAAGTCCCTCGTCGCGGAGTGGCACTTCACCGAACCCGAAGCGCACTACCGGACGACGCTGTCCAACGGTGCGCTCATCCAGACGGTCGCGCCGAGGACCACGACGCAACCGGACGTCTCACTGACCCTGACGAAGATGCAGTTGCTCGGACTGTTCGCCGGCAAGGGACTGGAGGGCATCGAGGTGACGGGTGACCCGTCGAAGCTCCTTGTCCTCACGGAACTTCTCGACGCACCCGACAGCGCGTTCCCGATCGTCACGCCGTAGGCGCTTCGCGCCCGTGCGCCTTTTTGGTAGCTGGGACAACCAGAAAGGCGCACGGGCGGCGAAGCCGCCTACCCGTCTGTGATGAGCGCCCACAGGCCCCGTTCCCCGGCGATCTGTGGCGAACACCTGGTCGAGCATGCGTGCGAACTCCCGCATCTCGGTGTCGGTTGCCGGTCCGGTCATCAGCGCATCCCCAATCCCCGCGCGATGACACCGCGCAGAATCTCACTCGTACCGCCTCGCAGGGTGAACCCGGGGCGCTGCATCACGCCGGCACGGACCAGTTCGGCGAAGTGGTCGTCGCCTGCCTCCGGTTCGCCGGCCAGTTCTCGACGAGGTCGGCGATATCACCCTCGGCCTTCGTGCCGAGGACCTTCACCACGGAAGCACCGAGTTCGGCGTCGTCACCACGCCCCAGTGCCTCCGACACCGCACGGGACATGTGATGGAGTCCGAAGGTCCGGGCGACGAGCGCTCCGATGCGGGCATCGGCCGGTTGCCGTCCCTCCCCGATTTCCTCGGCCATCGCGGCGAGGATCGGGAACGTGGACATGAACCGTTCCGGGCCACTGCGTTCGAACCCGAGTTCGGACGTGACCTGCTTCCAGCCTTCGCCGATGCGGCCGAGCACCAACTCGTCCGGCACGAACACGTCGTCGAGGATCACCTCGTTGAAATGGTGCCCGCCCGACATCGACAGGAGGTGGGCGCCGGACGTCCACAATTTGGTCCCGGTGATCCGCCAGCCGCCGTCGACCCGGACCGCTTTCGTGCGGACGCTCGCGAGGTCGGAGCCCGATTCCGGTTCGCTCATTCCGATCGCCCAGCTGATCTCGCCGCCCGCGAGTCCCGGGAGGAACCGCTGCTTTTGTTCCTCGGTGCCGTAGGTGAGCAGCGACGGCGCGGCCTGCCGGTCCGCGACCCACTGTGCGGCGACGGGCGCGCCGACGGCCGGCAGTTCTTCGGTGACGACGAACCGCTCCATGAACGTGGCCCTGCCCGCCGTACTCCGCCGGGATCGTCATGCCCGGCCAGCCGCGGGACGCGAGGGCCTTCGTGAAGTCCGGATTCCACCGGGTGAGCCACGTGTCCACACCGGGTGTGAACACGCCGGCGTCGATCTGCTCGCGCAGGAACGTTCGCACCTCGGCCCGCAACGCGTCGAGTTCATGATCGGGTGGGCCCGCGGCCGGCACCACTTGTGTGTGCATCCTGTCTACTTCCGTCGACGAGTGTGTCGAATGCTTCCGCAGGCTCACGCCTGCAACGCGGCTTCGGCCAATTTTCTTCGGTCCCCGCGGAGTGACGGACTCCGAATCGGGTGCACGATCGCGATGACGAGGTAGTCCGAACACCATCACGACAGCGTGGCGTTCCCGCTCGGTAAAACACGTTCACCCACACAAAACAACGCATTCTCGCTAAAATCGTCCCACCGGCCCACTGCGTCGGGGATTGGCGTTTGTCGAAGATCGTTTCTCGGTGCAGCGAGAATTGGGGGTCGGCGTGACGGCAGCACCTCTCGGCGAATTTCATCTGAGCACTCGAATACCTACGAGTGCAGGGGGTCGGACGGTTACCCGGACCCGCCTGCACACCATGCTCACCGAAGCGCTCACCGACGACGCCCATCCCTGCCCGGTGGCGCTCGTCTGCGCACCGGCCGGGTCGGGAAAGACGCGGGCCGTGGCCGACTGGGCGCGGGAACTGCTCGCCGCGGGCGACGCTCCGACCATTGCGTGGCTCACGATCGAGGAGCGGCACAACGACCTCGACGCCGTCCACCGGGCGATCCTCCGCTCACTCACCGACACCGGGAATCCTCGCGTGCAGAAAGCATGCGCCGGGCTCGATTCCGAGGCACCGGACCTCGGCGCGCAGTTGTCGGCCGCGTTGCACGAACTCGGCGAGAACATCTGGATGGTCATCGACGACGCCCACCTCCTCCGCGACACCGACGTACTCACCGACCTCGAGTCGTTCATGCGCTGGCAACCTCCGATGCTGCGAACGGTCATCATCGGACGGTTCGAGCCGCCGCTGGCATTGCAGCGACTTCGCTTGGACGGCAAGCTGTTCACGCTCACGGCCAAGAATCTGGCCTTCACGTCCAACGAGGCGGCCGAGATGCTCGACGAACACGACGTCGTGCTGAGCGCGGACGATCTCGACGCGCTGATGGATCGCACGGAAGGCTGGGCTGCCGGAATTCGTTTGGCGGGAATGTCTTTGGAAGGACATCCGGATCCGAGCCGGTTGATCGCCGAGTTCACGGGCGACCGCCGGGCGGTCGCCGATTATCTCATCGAAGAGGTCCTCGCCGGCCAGACCGACGAGATGCGCGAGTTCCTCCTGCGCACGTCCGTACCGGCCTCGTTCACAGTCGAACTCGCGGAGAAGCTCACAGGCTGCACGGATGCGCACGGCAACATCGACTGGCTCGAACACCACAATTTTCTGATCAGCCGAATCACGGACAGCCCCACGCACTATCGTTACCATCCGCTGCTGCGGAGCTATCTGCGGGCGGAGATCAGCCGGATCGGGCACGTCGAAGTCGAGCATCTCGAATTGACGGCCGCCCACTGGCACGACGAATTCGGGGACGCGCTGCTCGCACTCGAACACGCGGTGAACTCCGGTGATCACGACGAGATCGTGGCGCTGCTCGCCCGGACTTCGCTGGCCCTGATCGTCGGAGGTCATGGAGAGGCCGTCGACCGGCTCCTCACCCGGGCACCCCGATCTTCGCAGGACCACCCGTCGGCGCGGCTCATCCGCGCCGCCGCGGCGCTCGCATCGGGCAACATCCCGGTGGCCACGTCCACCCTCGAGCTTCTCGACCGCAGGCGGTCGGGGTTGCTGGTGGACGGTGCCGCCGAGTCCCGGTTACACCTGCTGCTCCGCGAATCGCTCCGAGTGCAGACAGCGATCGGCACCGGCGACATCGAGACCGCCCTCAACCGGCTGCGCAATGTCGGTGTCGGATCGAGCGGCGACCCCGATCTCGACGCGTTCGTCCTGCTCCAGGAAGGGCGCGCGCTGCTGTTCCTCGGGCGGAACGACGAGTCGGAGGTCGTGCTCGGGAAGTCGCTGGCCCACGCTCGACTCGGCGATGCGCCGCTGGGCGTCATGTACTGCCTGGGAACTCTCGGTGGCGTCGCGATGTCGCGGGGAGACGTGGTGCGGGCGTCCGCGCTGGCCGACGAGGCACTGGCGATCGGCCGGACCCATTCCGCAACGGGCGATCCGACATTCCAGCTGGCGAAGCTCATCGACTCCTGGTGCCGCTACATTCGGATGGACCCCGATGCCGCACGTCTCGCCGCCGAGTCCGCCGAGGCGCTGCGTCGCGCAAATACCGAGACGGCGGGTTTCGCCGACGGCGCCGCCACCCTGTTCGGTCTCGACGAGACCGGAAACCGGCACAGTTCGGTGACGACGCTGCACGCGGAGAGCCCCGTGTCGTCCTCGTTGCCGGTTCCGCCCGGCATCCGGGCGGTGTTGCTGCCTGCCATCCAGTACGCCTATCTGTTCGCCGGCGAGACGGGGTGGGCGCACGAGCTGGCGTCCGAGACGCATGCCCTTCTCGGACCCACCGGCGACACAGCCGTCGTCGAGGCGATCGTCCATCTGCACCTCCATCGCCTCGACCTGGCACGTAAGACACTCCAACCTGTCCTGGACGGTGAACTGGAGTGCGCGGCGGGAACCACCCTGATCGCGGCATGGCTCGTCGACGCGTCGATCGCGCTTGCCCGCAAACATGATTCACGAGCCCACAGCGCGCTCACCGAGGCGTTGCGTCTCGCCGAACCGCAGTCGGCGTTGCGCCCGTTCCACGACTGCGGACCGCAGATCCGGGAACTACTCGTGCGGAGCACTGGCCGGTTCGGTGTCCTCGAACCCTTCGCGGAGAGGCTCCGAGCGTCGTTCCCGCGGTCGGAGAGTGCTGCGTCCGACATGTTGACTCCCCGCGAACTGGAACTCCTCGTGGAACTTCCGTCGTGGCGGACCGCCGAGCAGATCGCCGCAGATCTGTGCGTGTCGGTGAACACCGTGAAGACCCACCTGCGCGGGATCTACCGCAAGCTCGGCGTCACCTCCCGCCGCGACGCCATCGCCGCCGCGCAACACAACGGCTTGCTCTGAGCCGGTTCACCACTTGCGGGTGAGGCGCGTTGCCGTTTCGTCGGTCACCCTGAAATCTACGGCTGACCGAGTTCTGGAACGACGATGCGAATGAAGGAGCCCGCCGTGGTGCGTCCTGAATCGAACTGGCCCGGCAAGGTCAGGTACGCCTTCCTGATCAGCGGCGCCCTGTCCGATCGGGTGCTGGCCGCGTTCCCCGAGTTGGACGTCTCGGACGTCACGACCGGCGACACCACGCTCTACGGCCCGGTCGACAGCCCGACAGATCTCCGGGGCATGCTGGCACGCTTCGACGCGCTGGGACTGACCGTCATCGAGATGCGGCGGCTACCGGACTGACCCGGCGTCGGGGTTCAATGGATGGAGGGCCCAGGGAGGCGGTGAAGCCGATGTGAGCGGCGAGTTCGAACCGGGCACGGTGTTTGCCGGCTACGTGATCGAACGGGTTCTGGGACGAGGCGGCATGGGCACCGTCTACCTCGCCCAGCATCCCAACCTGCCGCGCAAGATCGCCCTCAAACTGCTCGACACGTCGTGGACGAACGACGACTACGTCCGGTCACGTTTCGAATCGGAAGCAGACCACGCCGCGCATCTCGATCATCCCAACATCGTCACCGTCCACGACCGCGGCCGCGAAGGCGGCAGGTTGTGGATCGCGATGCAGTACGTTCCCGGCAGCGACGCCAGGAAAGCGCTCGGCTCCGGCGCCCTGGACGTCGAACGCGCCGTGCACATCGTCAGCGAGACAGGGAAGGCACTCGACCACGCCCACGAGGCCGGGATTCTGCACCGCGACGTGAAGCCGGCGAACATCCTGCTCGCGCCGGGCGACCCCGAACGGGTCCTGCTCACCGATTTCGGCACCGCCAAGGCCCTGGACGAAACACATCAGCTGACCCGCACCGGGATGTTGGTGGCGACCCTGCACTACGCCGCGCCCGAGCAGATCGAGGGCGAGAAACTCGACCACCGGGTCGACATCTACGCGTTGGGCTGCACCTTCTTCCACCTGCTCACCAACGAACCGCCGTACCCCGGTAACACCGCGTCCTCGGTGATGCACGGCCATCTGAACGGACCGATTCCCCAGCCGAGCGTGGTGCGCCCCGGGCTGCCCGCCGGTGTCGATGCGGTCGTTGCGCGCGCCATGGCCAAGAACCGCGAAGATCGCTACTCGACCTGTCGTGAGTTCAGCGACGCCATCCGCGCGATCGAGTGGACCGATCCCGGCCACGTGACCCGGCCTGCTGCCCTGGTCGACCCTGCCTCGACCACCCGCGCGAGCGGTCCGAACGTGACCCGTCCCGACACGGTGCCGGGTGCGGCGCCCACGAAACCGACAACGGTCGGGGGGCGGCGGACGCGCCGGGTGCTCGCCGCGCTGCTGGCCGGCGTCCTCGTCCTCGTCGTCGCGGCCGTCGCCTATGTCGCCTGGCCGGGAGAGGAGTCGACGAGCGCACAGGTCGAGCTCCCGCTGACCGGTCTACAGGGTCCGGCCGGGCTCACGGTCTCGGGCACCGGAGACCTGTACATCGCCGACAGCGCGGCCAAACAGGTCCTGAAAGTGAGCGCCGGGACGTACGAGCAGACAGCTCTTCCCTTCACGGGACTCGAGGTTCCGCAGGGAGTCGCGGTCAGTGCGTCCGGCGACGTGTACGTCTCCGATCTGGTGACCAACACCGTGACGATGCTGCACGGCAGCACCCAGGTGCCAATGCCGTTCGCCGGTCTCGACCAGCCGTTCGGAATTGCACTCGGGCCGGACGCCACGCTGTATGTCGCCGATACCCTGAACAATCGGGTGATGTCGCTGCACGACGTCACCGCGGCTCCCGTCGCGGTGCCGCTGACGGTAATCGGCCCGTTCGCCGTCGCCGTCAGTGAACACGGGGATCTCTACGTCGGCACGCCCAACAAGGTTCTCGCGTGGAACGCCGCCACCCATGCCCAGAGCTATCTGCCGTTCACCGACCTCCAGAGCGTCGGTGGTGTCGCGGTCGACGACGAGGGAACCGTGTACGCCATCGATCAGAACCACAATCGCGTTCTGCGGCTGGCCGCCGGTTCGGACGAGCAGGAGGTTCTCCCGTTCTCCGGGCTGGACCAGCCGGAGGGGATCGCCGTGTCGAGCCGAGGCGACGTGTACGTCGCGGACACCGACAACAGCCGAGTGGTCATGCTGCCCGCCGGAAGCTGACCGCTCGCGCTCAGGCCTGGCGCGCCAGATCGAAGCCGAAGGATTCCGCGACGGCCTCATCCACCCGGCCCTGGTGATTGGCGAGGAGTTCTTCACGCTCGTTCGCGGAGAGTCCACCCCAGATACCGTACGGTTCACCGACACTGAGCGCATGCTCCCGGCACTGCACCAGCACGGGGCATCCGCGGCAGATCATCTTGGCGCGGAAGTCCCGCATCTCGCGTGCCCGGCCACGTTCGCGGTCGGGGTGGAAGAACGTGGACGACTCGTAGCCGCGGCATGCGGCGTCCCTCTGCCAGTCCCACACCTCGGCGACCGGAATGGGAAGACTCAACCGATTGGACATTGCACTCCTCCAGATACTCGTGAGCCGTTGTGTGCGAGCCCGAGAACTCGTTCCCGGGCCAGATCGGCGGCGCCGACGATGCCGACGTTCGCGCCGAGTTCAGCCAGTCGCACCTCGGCGACCGGTCGGTGTGCGCGTCCGGTGAGACGGTTCTCGAACGCGGCGGCGGCGGGACCGCGCAGCAGTTCGCCCGCCTCGCACACTCCCCCGCCGATGATGAACAGGTCGGGGTCGAAGAACGCCGCGATGTCCGCCATGCCGTGCCCCAGCCAGGAGCCGATCACCCGGAAACACTCGAGCGCGGCAGGGTCACCCTCCTGCGCGGCCGCGGTGATGTGCAGGCCCGTGATGGCGTCCGCCCGTCCGCCGGCGCGGGTCAGGAGGTCGGCGGCGAAACCGGGCGAGACGTTCGCCAGATCCTGCGCCTCGCGGACGAGCGCCCGCCCACTGGCGTAACGCTCCCAGCAGCCGTGGTTGCCGCAACCGCATCGGCGACCGTGCGGTTCGACGTTGAGATGCCCGAATTCCGCGGCCACACCGAACTTGCCGCGATGGAGCACGCCGTCGACGACGATGCCGCCGCCGATCCCGGTTCCGACCGTGAGCACGACGACGGTCTGCCCCGTCCGCCCGGCCCCGAAACGCGCCTCGCCCCATGCCGCGGCGTTGGCGTCGTTCTCGACCACCGTCGGCAGTCCGCACGCCGCTTCGACCACCTCACCGAGAGGCTCGTTGCGCCAGGCCAGATTCGGGGCGAAGAGCACGGTGCTCAGGTCCGCGGCGACGAAGCCGGCCGCGCCGATGCCGACCGCCTGCACCGGGTGGGTGTCCGCCAGTTCGCGGACGAGTTCGGCGATGACGTTCTCGACACGGCGCGCATCGTGGGACGGGGTGTCACGACGCACCATCCGGTGGATGACTCCTTCGGTGTCGACCACGCCGGCTGCGATCTTCGTGCCACCCACGTCGATGCCAATTGTCAGAGCCATGTCTCGTGTCCTCTTCAAATCTGCGAGTGAGGGGTGTCACGCTGACAGTAGAGGACCTTTGGATTTTCATCAATACACACTTCCGTCTTTTCGAGAACAAAGCCTGCTCGCCTCCAAGTGGACAAGCACTGTGATCTAGGCCATAGTTCTTCCTCGTCGGTACCTGCCGACACACCCCTAACACTCGGATCGTCCGGCACGTTCCTGCCGGTGGAGGGATTCATTTCTCATGGCAACAATCACGTACGACCGCGCGACCAGGCTCTTTCCCGGCTCGGACGTCCCCGCGGTCGATCAACTCGACCTGCACATCGAGGACGGCGAGTTCCTCGTCCTCGTCGGCCCGTCCGGCTGCGGCAAATCCACCTCGCTGCGAATGCTCGCCGGACTCGAGGACGTCGACGGCGGGCAGATCCTGATCGGCGGCCGCGACGTCACGCATTCCGAACCCAAGGACCGCGACATCGCGATGGTCTTCCAGAACTACGCGCTGTATCCCCACATGACCGTCGCGGAGAACATGGGCTTCGCCCTCAAGCTCGCGGGTACCGACAAGTCCGAAATCCGCAGGCGCGTGGGGGAAGCCGCCGACATGCTCGACCTCGGCGCCTACCTGGACCGCAAACCCAAGGCCCTCTCCGGCGGCCAGCGACAGCGGGTGGCGATGGGCCGCGCCATCGTCCGGCAACCCCAGGTGTTCCTGATGGACGAGCCGCTGTCGAACCTCGATGCGAAACTGCGCGTGCAGACCCGCACCCAGATCGCCCAGCTCCAGCGCCGACTCGGCACCACCACCGTCTACGTCACCCACGACCAGGTCGAGGCCATGACGATGGGCGACCGGGTCGCGGTGCTCAAGGGCGGCGTGCTGCAGCAGTGCGCGTCCCCGCGCGAGCTCTACCGCCGGCCCGCGAACGTCTTCGTCGCGGGATTCATGGGTTCACCGTCGATGAACCTGTTCACCGTGCCCGTCACCGACGGCGGGGTGCAGATCGGTGACCAGCTGGTTCCCGTTCCCCGCGACGCCCTCACCGCGGCGGGCGGGCGTGAGGTGATTTTCGGGATCCGGCCCGAGCACGTCGAGATCGCCGACTCCGGCGGACTGAAACTCGAGATCGACGTCGTCGAGGAACTCGGCTCCGAGGCATTCGTGTTCGGCCGCACTACGGTCAACGGCCGGGTCGAGAGCCTGGTCGCACGGGTCGACTGGCGGAACCCACCCGAAAAGGGCCAGGTCGTGCACGTCCGCGTCGACGAGGCACACGCGCACCTCTTCGCCACCGACGCGGCGGGCGAGCGTCTCGTGCGCTGACGTCAGAGTTCCGGAGGGCGGGCGGTCGAGCCCCGAACCACCAGGTGGGTCGGGAGCACGACCGCCCGTTCCGCAGGTTCCCGTCCGCTGAGTAGTTCCACGACCACCCGGCCGGCCGCCGCGCCCTGTTCCCCGACCGGCTGCCGCACCGTGGTCAGGTCTGCCAGCTCGGCCGTCGGGTGATCGTCGATCCCGATCACCGACATCCCGGCCGGAACGGGAACCCCCGCACGTCGCAGCGTGCGCAACGCTCCGACGGCGACCTCGTCGGAATGGCAGAACACTGCGGTGGGCACCTCGGCACGACTGAGCAGCAGTTCCATGCCGCGCTCACCGCCCTCGATTCCCCAGGGAACTGTCGCCGTGCAGTCGTCGTCGAGTCCGGCGTCGGCGAGAGCGGCATGGAACCCCGCCACCCGGGCGATGTCACCCTCCCAGTACTGACCCTCCGGGTCCACGGTGCGGATCATTCCGATCCGGGTGTGGCCGATCCTGATCAGGTGCCCGACGGCCTGACGCGCGGCCAGCTCGTCGTCGATCCGGACGGACGGGAACTCGCCGGCGTGCGCGCCGATGACGACCACGGTCACATCCATCTCCTCGAGCCGCGCCCGCTCCGGTCCGGTGAGAGGAAACGCCACGGCGATGACGGCATCGACCTTGCGGCGCAAGGGAAGCCGTTCGAAGAACGATTCGCGCTGGGACGACTCCTCGAGGCAGTACAGCAACACGTCCAGGTCCGCGGCGCGGAGTTCGTGTTCGATGCCGGCGAGAATCCGCGAGTAGAACCAGGCGTCGATCCACGGCACCACGACGGCCACCCGGCCCGTCGCGCCACCCGACAGCTTCGACGCCTCGGGTGAGATGACGTACGCCAACTCGTCGGCGGCCCTCTGAATTCGCAATCGGGTCGCCTCGGAGACGCCGCGTTCGCCGCGCAACGCGCGCGAGACGGTGGCGATCGAGACTCCGGTGCGGCGCGCGACGTCGGCCATGTTGACGGACTGCTTGGGGATCACGTTCCCACAGTAAGCGAGCAACGCAAATATTTGCGTTGAATCCTCACAGAATCCGTGGCGCTGAAGTGCGCAAAAGAAATCTCACTACTCGAGTTGACAGGCCCCTGTGACGTGCCTCACGCTCTTTACGCAAACGTTTACGCATCACATTCCCCCATCCCATCCCCCCACCGAGGAGATTCGATGACCCAGTCCGTGGAGTCGACCGCAACCACCGTCGCGAGCCGGCACCCAGAAGCCTGGTGGAAGACGGCCGTCGTCTACCAGGTCTACATCCGCAGCTTCGCCGACGGGAACGGCGACGGCATCGGCGATCTCACCGGCTTGCGTTCCAAGCTGCCCTACCTCGCCGACCTCGGCGTCGACGCCGTGTGGATCAATCCCTGGTACCCGTCGCCGATGGCGGACGCCGGCTACGACGTGGCCGACTTCCGTGACATCGAGCCGTCGTACGGCACGCTCGCGGAGGGGGAGGCGTTCATCGCCGAGGCCCACGAGCTGGGGATCCGCGTGATCCTCGACATCGTGCCCAACCACACCTCCAGCGAGCACCGCTGGTTCGAGGCCGCCCTCCGCGACGAGCCCGGGGCACGCGACCGGTACATATTTCGCCCGGGCCGCGGTCCGGCAGGCGACGAGCCGCCCAACGACTGGCAGAGCGCGTTCGGCGGTCCCGCATGGAGCCGCCTGGACACCGGCGAGTGGTACCTGCACCTCTTCGCTCCCGCCCAGCCCGACCTCAACTGGGAGCACCCCGAGGTCCGGGCGGAGTTCGAGGACATCCTGCGCTTCTGGTTCGACAAGGGCGTCGACGGTTTCCGGATCGACGTCGCCCACGGCCTGGCCAAGGATCCCGCACTCCCCGATGCCGGTGAGCGCCTTCCCGGTTCGCAGCACACCGACCCCCACCCCGCGTGGGATCAGGATGCCGTCCACGAGGTGTACCGGGGGCTGGCGGGCCGTCGCCAACACCTACGCCGACCGCGTCTTCGTCGCCGAGGCCTGGGTGCCCGGCAACGACCGCCTGGCCCGGTACCTGCGCCCCGACGAGCTGCACACCGCGTTCCAGTTCGACTTCCTGCGCGCCCCTTGGCGTTCTGTGAGCATCCGCGCCGTGATCGACGACGCGCTCGAGCAGGCGGCCACCGTCGGCGCACCCGCCACGTGGGTGCTCTCCAACCACGACGTTCCCCGCACCGTCACCCGCTACTCGCGCTCACAGCCCGACCACCTGGTCGAAACCGACTGGGAGCGGGCCCGCTGGGCGCTCGAGGAACCGAACCACGAACTGGGTCGGCGTCGTGCCCGCGCGGCCGCGCTGCTGCAGCTGGCGTTGCCGGGCACCGCATACATCTACCAGGGCGAGGAACTCGGACTGGAAGAGGTCGAGGACCTTCCCGACGAGGTCCGGCAGGATCCGACGTGGTTCCAGACCGGTTTCACCGACCGCGGCCGGGACGGCTGCCGGGTTCCGATCCCGTGGTCGAACGACGCAGTGCCGTACGGCTTCTCCCCGTTCGACGCGGAGGAGGACACGTGGCTTCCGCAGCCGGGGCACTGGGCCCCGCACACCGCGGAAGCGCAGGCCGGCCACCCCGAGTCGTTCCTCACGCTGTACCGCGAGGCGCTCGAACTGCGACGAGAATTCTTCGACACCCCGCATGCCGTCGAGTGGCTCGACACTCCCCGCGACGTGCTCGCGTTCACCCGCGGCACAGTGCAGTGCTGGGTGAACACCGGCGCCGAACCGATCACACTGCCCGAAGGACTGACCGTCGTACTCGGTTCGGTCGCCGACATCACCGGCGGAGTTCTCCCGTCCGACGCCGCGGTGTGGCTGTCGGAACCGGGCGCGGGTGAATCACGATGAAGCGCGTCGCCGCCTGCGCGGTGGCCGTCGGCGTCCTGTTCGCGGCGACGTCCTGCGCCGATCAGGGCCTCGACGCCGCCGCGCAGGCGGAGAAGGAGAACCTCGACGGCCGCGGACCCATCACCTACGTGCAGGGCAAGGACAACTCGAACGTCATCCGGCCGCTGATCGACGAGTGGAACGCCACCCATCCCGGGGAGAAGGTGACGTTCAAGGAACAGTCCGACCAGGCAGACCAGCAGCACGAGGACCTGGTGCAGCACTTCCAGTCCCGCGACTCCGGGTACGACGTCGCCGTCGTCGACGTCGTGTGGACCGCCGAATTCGCGGCCCGCGGATGGCTGCAACCGCTCGAGGGCCCGATGGCGATCGACACGTCCGGGCTGCTCCCCGCGACGGTCGCGGGGGCCACGTACGGGGACGTCCTGTACGCGGCCCCGCAGACCAGTGACGGCGCCCTGCTCTACTACCGCACCGACCTGGTGGATCATCCGCCCGCCACCTGGGACGAACTCCTCGGCGCATGCGGGAGGGCACAGCACGCCGGAATCGGCTGCTACGCCGGGCAGTACGCCAAGTACGAGGGGCTGACCGTCAACGCGTCCGAGGCCATCAACACCGCGGGCGGGTCGATCCTCGGACCGGACGGCGTGACCCCGACGATGAACACCCCGGAAGCCAAGGCGGGCCTCCAATCGCTCGTCGACGCCTACCGTTCGGGTGCCATCCCCCGCGAGTCCGTCACGTTCCAGGAGGAGCAGGCACGGCAGGCGTTCCAGAGCGGCGACCTGCTGTTCATGCGCAACTGGCCGTACGCGTACAGCCTGATGGACGGTCAGGGCAGTTCCGCAGTGTCGGGCAAGTTCGCGGTGGCGCCGCTGCCGGGGAAGAGCGGACCCGGTCACTCGACACTCGGCGGGCACAGCGCCGCGATCAACGTGTACTCCGAGCACAAGGCGACCGCATCGGACTTCCTGAAGTTCTTCCTGGAGAAGAAGTCACAGGCATTCTTCCTGTCGCAGGGATCGCTCGCCCCCGTCCGCGCCGACGTCTACGACGACCCGGAACTGATCGAGCAGTACCCGTACCTCCCCACGTTGAAGACGTCGATCGAGAACGCCGTGACCCGGCCGGTCACCCCGTTCTATCCCGCGGTCACCCGGGCCGTGCAGAACAACGCATACGCCGCGATCAAAGGCGAGAAGACGGTGGACCAGGCCGCCGCCGACATCCAGTCCGCGATCGCCGCGGCCGGGTCCTAGAGGAGACAGCCGATGACCGTTCACGAACTCTCACTCGAGAAGACGCCCGCTCCCCCACATCGGGACGGCGCGAGATCCGGCGAACCGCAGGGCGCGCGACCGCGGAAGGGCCGCAGCAAGGCGGCGATGTTCCTGATCCTGCCGACCATGATCCTGCTGGGCATCGTCGTTCTGTACCCGGTGGTCAGTGCCATGGTGATGTCGCTGTTCAAGGACCCGACGATCGACCCCGCCACCGGCAAGTTCGTCGACCAGGGTTTCGCGGGTCTGTCGAATTACACGCACTGGCTGTTCCAGCGGTGCACCGACACCACCGGAGCGTCGGTGTCCTGCCCCGGCGGCACGCTGGGGTCGCTGTTCTGGCAGTCGATGTGGGTCACCGTGTTCTTCACCGTCGTCACCGTCGCCATCGAGGTCGCGCTGGGACTGTGGTTCGCCACCATCATGAACCGGGCGTTCCGCGGTCGGGCACTGCTGCGCACCAGCATCCTCGTGGCGTGGGCCATCCCGACCGCCGTCACCGCGAAGCTGTGGTACTTCGTCTTCGCCTACGACGGCATCGCCAACAAACTGCTCGGCACGGAAATCCTGTGGACCGGTGACACGTGGCCCGCCCGGTTCGCCGTCGTGATCGCCGACGCCTGGAAGACCACACCGTTCGTGGCGTTGCTGATCCTCGCCGGACTGCAGATGGTGCCCGCCGAGGTGTACGAGGCGGCGCGGATGGACGGCGCCAATGCGTGGCAACGATTCCGGTCGATCACATTGCCCCTCATCAAGCCGGCCATCCTGGTGGCGGTCCTCTTCCGGGTTCTCGACGTCCTGCGGATCTACGACCTCCCGGCGATCCTCACCGGCGGCGGTGGCGGCGACGGCACCGCCACCACCACGCTGTCGATCCTGGTGATCGACCAGATGCGCCAGGGATTCAACAGCGCGTCCGCCCTCTCCACGATCACGTTCCTGTTCATCTTCGCCGTCGCCTACGTACTGGTGAAGGTGATGGGCGTCAACGTGATCGACACCCAAGAGCAGCAGCGAAAGGCCTGATCCATGTCCACAGCAGTCGTCACACCGGGGATCCCCCGTGCCGCGGTGGCACGCCGGCGCCGGGCACCGTCGCTCGCCTCCATCCGCACCTACCTGGGCCTGGCGGTGATCGTCGTCTGGGGTCTGGCCCCGGTCTACTGGATGGTGGTCACCGCCTTCCGCCACTCCGACTACACGTTCGACACCACCCCGTGGCCCACCCACGTCACGCTGGAGAATTTCGCGAGCGTGTTCTCGACGGAGGCGGGCAACCACTTCGCCAGGGCACTCGTCAACAGCACGATCATCGGCGCCGTCACCACCGCGATCGGTCTGGTCGTCGGAGTCGGCACCGCGTACGCGCTGGCGCGACTGCAGTTCCGGGGAAAGCACGTCGTCCTCGGAATCATCCTGGCGGCGTCGATGTTCCCGGGTGTCGCCGTCCTGACACCGCTGTTCCAACTGTTCACGTCGATGGGCTGGTTCGGCACCTACCAGGCGCTGATCATCCCGAACATCTCGTTCGTGCTGCCCCTCACCATCTACACCCTCACCGCGTTCTTCAAGGAACTGCCGTGGGAACTCGAGGAGGCCGCCCGAATCGACGGGGCCAGCAGGCGGCAGGCCTTCCGAATGGTGTTGCTGCCCTTGGCCGCGCCGGGACTGTTCACCACCGCGATCCTCGCGTTCATCGCGTCGTGGAACGAATACCTGATCTCCAGTCAGCTGTCCAACGACGTGACCCAGCCGGCCACCGTCGCCATCGCACAATTCGCGGGCAGCAAGCCGCACGAGGAGCCGTTCACGTCCGTGATGGCAGCGGGAACGGTCGTGACCATCCCGCTCGTCATCATCGTGCTGCTGTTGCAGCGGCGCATCGTGTCCGGCCTCACCGCCGGCGGCGTCAAGTAGCCCGTGCGGCTCCGCCGCCCGTGAGTACTTATTAACCGCCCGCGGTTAATAAGTACTCACGGGTGCAGGTCGGCCCGGTACTGCCTCGGCGTCTTCCCGAACCACCGCCTGCAGGAACGGTTGAGGGTGCTCTGTTCGGTATAGCCGAGCAGTCCCGCGATCTGGCCGAGATGAAATCCCGGTTCGGCGAGGTATCTCGCCGCCTGGGCGCGACGTTCCCGTTCGATGAGGTCCTGGCATCGCACACCCTCCTCGGCCAGCCGCCGTTGCAGCGTGCGCGGATGCATCGACAGTTGGTCGGAGATGGCCTCAGCGCTGCAGTGGCCGGTGGGCAGCAGACGCCGGGCCAACTCGGCCACGCGTTCGGACAGCGCCGCGGTGCTCGGCAGGTAATGCGTTTCCAGGTATTTCGTGGCGATGCGCCGGGTCTCCGGATCTGCGCTGTCGATCCGCCGGTCCGCCAGGACTCGGGGCAGTTCGAACCCGCACCACGTCTGACCGAACAGGACGGGGCAGTCCAGCGCGCCGCGGTAGGCGGCGTCCGACCCGAGTTGGTCGTGCACGAACGAGATCAGCGAGGGACGCGCATCCGGGCCGCCGAGTAGCCGAAGGATGCGGACGCCGTTGGCCATCGCCAGCTCGTATCCCTGAGGCAGATAGGGCAGCGACGGTTCCGTCATCTCGTAGACGAACCGGACGTCGCCTGCGGTGCGCGGCTCAACGGTCAGCTTCAGGGCGGGCGAGTGCACGTAGAAGTAGCGAGCGATCGCCTCGAATGCGCCGTGCACGGTCTGGGCGTTCCGCGCGATCACGGCGACGGGCCCGAGGATGTCCAGGCCCTGCCAGTGCGAGAGCCGGAGCCCGAAGTCCGGGCAGCCCAGGTCGGCGGCGCCGGCCTCCAGCACGTGCACGACCGCCTCGAACGACACGAACGCGTCCTCCTCGTGCTCGACTCCCGGTGGAATGTGGAAGCGCGCGAGGGACGACTCCGGGTCGGCGCCCAGCTCCCGCATCAGGTCGCCGTACCCCCAGAGGTTCGTGGCCCGGATCAGACTTCCCACGGGGTCAACTCTCTCCTCTCGCCGGAAACGATGTCGGGAAATGCTAAAAGCATGTCCGAAAGTGTCAAGACCTGTGACGTGGCACACAGTCATTCTGTTTGTACCCCATCCTGCGAATCCAGCAGGCAGAAGCGCGAGGAAGCCATGAGCACGACACATTTCGACGTTCTGATCATCGGTGCCGGACTGTCCGGCATCGGAACGGCCTGCCAGGTGACGGCCGAGTTCCCCCACAAGAGCATCGCGGTGCTGGAGCGCCGCGAGCGGCTGGGCGGTACGTGGGACCTGTTCCGCTACCCCGGTATTCGTTCCGACTCCGACATGTTCACGTTCGGCTACAAGTTCCGGCCGTGGCGTGACTCGAAGGTGCTCGCGGACGGTGCGTCGATCCGCCGGTACATCGCGGACACCGCGCGGGAGTTCGGCATCGAGGACAAGATCCGCTACGGCCTGAAGATCGTCGGGGCGGACTGGTCGACAGCCGAGGAACGCTGGACGGTGACCGCCCTGCACGAGGCGACCGGCGACATCCGCACCTACACCTGCGGGTACCTGGTCAGCTGCACCGGCTACTACGACTACGACGCCGGCCACCTGCCGGACTTCCCGGGCACGGACCGATTCCGGGGCCGGTGCGTCCACCCACAGCAGTGGCCGGAGGACCTCGACTACACCGGTAAGAAGGTCGTCGTGATCGGCAGCGGCGCCACCGCCGTCACGCTGGTCCCGTCGATGGCCGGCGATGCAGAGCACGTGACCATGCTGCAACGCTCGCCGTCGTACGTCTTCTCGATCCCCGCCCTCGACAAGATCTCCGAGGTGCTGGGCCGATTCCTGCCCGCCGAGTGGGTGTATTCGTTCGGCCGCAAGCGCAACATCGCCCTCCAGCGCGGGCTGTACCTGGCGTGCCGACGGTGGCCGCGGCAAATGCGCCGATTCCTGCTCTGGCAGGTGCGACGACGCCTCGGCCCCGGATTCGACATGAGCCACTTCACGCCGAACTACATGCCGTGGGACGAGCGCCTCTGCGCGGTGCCGGACGCGGACCTCTTCACCGCGTTGTCGTCGGGAGACGCGTCGATCGTCACCGATCACATCGACACGTTCACCGAGAAGGGCATCCTGCTGAAGTCGGGCCTGGAATTGGAGGCGGACGTCGTCGTCACCGCCACCGGCCTGAAGATCCAGATGCTCGGCGGAATGGAACTCTCCGTGGACGGGCAGCCCCGTCCGCTGCACGATCAGATGACCTACAAGGGCGTGCTCGTCGAGGGAATCCCCAACCTGGCATGGGTTTTCGGCTACACCAACGCGCCGTGGACCCTGAAGTCCGATATCGCGGGCGCCTACCTGTGCCGGCTCCTCCGGTACATGGACGAGGTCGGTCACACCGTCGCGACGCCCCGCGACGTCGAGAACTCCGCGATGGACATCGGCATGCTCGATCAGTTGCAGTCCGGGTACGTGCAGCGCGGTAAGGACGTCATGCCCCGCCAGGGGTCCGCGGAGCCGTGGAAGGTTCTCATGCACTACGAGAAGGACTCCACGATGCTCCTCGACGACCCTGTTCACGACGGAATTCTGCAGTTCGGCGCGCCGGCATGAGGAACGTCAGCCGAGGTGCCATCCGGGCCTGCCTGCGCAGCGCACGCCCCCTGTTCGCGTCCCACCGCGTGCCCGTCGGGGCGAAGCGCCTCATGGTCGAAATGGTGACGGCCGCCGCCCGCCCGCCTCGTGGCACCCGGTTCGAGCGCGACACGGTCGCCGGCGTCCCCGTCGTGCGGGTGCGGCCGGCGCACACCACCGGGGGGACGCTGATCTACCTCCACGGTGGCGGATACGCCCTCGGAAGCGCGAAGGGGTACCGCGGCCTGGTCGCGCACCTCGCCGCAGCCGCCGGGACGACGGCGGTGATCCCCGACTACTCACGCTCGCCGGAATCCCGCTACCCGATTGCCCTCGAGGAAATGGTCGCGGTCTACTCCCGGCTACTCGACGACGGCCTCGACGCGGACACCACCGTCGTCGCGGGGGATTCCGCCGGCGGCGGACTGACGCTGGCGCTCGCGACGGCACTGCGTGACCGCGGCCTCCCCGCCCCGGCCGCACTCGGCCTGATCTGCCCGTGGGCCGACCTCGCGATCGACGTCGACCGGTCGCGACCGGTGCTGCGCGATCCCCTGATCCTGCCGTCCATGACGGCCGAATGGGCCCCGCGCTATGCCGGACAGCACGATCCGAGATCGCCCGGCATCTCCCCGGTGTACGGCGACATGACAGGTCTGCCGCCGATCGTCATGCACACGGCCGGCGACGATCCGATCTCCGTCGACGCGGAGAAGATCGAAGCAGCCGTCGCCGCTGCGGCGGGCGTCCTCCACCATCGCCGGTTCGACGACCTGTGGCACGACTTCCACCTCCAGGTCAGCCTCCTCGCCGAGGCACGCGAGGCGGTCACCGACCTCGGCGCGGCACTGCGCCGTCACATCCAGGAAATTCACCCCGACACAGCAAAGGTTGCATCCACATGAGCACGTTCGAAGGAAAAGTCGCCGTCGTCACCGGAGCAGGATCCGGCATCGGCCGGGCCCTCGCCCTCGATCTCGCGAAGAGGGGCGCAAGGCTCGCCCTCTCCGACGTCGATACCGTCGGACTCGCCGACACCGTCCGCCAGGCCAAGGCGCTGGGCGCGGAGGTCAGGTCCGACCGAATCGACGTCGCCGAACGGGAAGAGATGCTGGAATACGCAGACTCCGTCGTCGCAACGTTCGGCACGGTCCACCAGGTCTACAACAACGCCGGCATCGGCTACAACGGCAACGTCGAGAAGTCCAAGTTCAAGGACATCGAGCGGATCATCGACGTCGACTTCTGGGGCGTCGTCAACGGGACCAAAGCCTTTCTGCCACATCTGATCGCGTCCGGCGACGGGCACGTCGTCAACATCTCGAGCCTGTTCGGGCTGATCGCCGTGCCGGGCCAGAGCGCCTACAACGCCGCGAAATTCGCCGTGCGCGGCTTCACCGAGTCGCTGCGGCAGGAGATGCTGATCGCCAAGCACCCCGTCGAGGTGACCTGCGTGCATCCCGGAGGCATCAAGACCGCCGTGGCCCGCAACGCCACTGTCGCCGAGGACGAGGACGCACAGACCTTCGCGGACTTTTTCGACAAGCGGCTGGCCCTGCACTCGCCGGAGATGGCCGCGAAGTCGATCCTCGACGGAGTCCGCAAGGGGAAAGCCCGGGTGATCATCGGCTGGGAGGCGAAGGCCCTCGACGTGCTGGCCCGCGTCATCGGGTCGTCGTATCAGCGGGTGGTCGCCACCGGCTTCGCGACCTTCATGCCGTGGATGAAGTAGGCGACTGCCGGGGTCGTCCTAGGACGCCAGGATCTTCGCCTTCTCGGCGCTGAATTCGGCTTCGGTGAGCACACCTTGGGCTCTGAGTTCTCCGAGATCCTTCAGCGCGGCGATCCGGTCGACGCTGCCTCCGCCCGAGGAGGGGGTGGGGGCGGCCTGCGGCGGGGGTGCCTGGGAGTAGGCCGGGGCCTCGTTCTGCGGGGCTTGCGGTTGCTGCTGCGGTTGCTGCTGCGGTTGCTGCTGCGGTTGCTGCTGCGGTTGCTGCTGTGGTTGCTCTTTCGCCGCCCACCGCTGGCCCTGACGTCGAGACACTCGATTCGACACGGACGTCGCGGTTCCGGCGATGACGGCGGTGCGGGCGATCCCGCGGAGAAGTCCAGGCATGGTGTTGTCCTCGGTTTCAGCTTCTGGCTTCGAGAGCGTCGAGTGACGCCAGGATGCCCTGTACAGGGATGCGGCCCGACGCCACGAGTTGCGCTCCGCTGCGACGCAGGGCGGTTGCGAGCGGTGCGGCCCAAGTGTTCTCGTAGACCAGTACCGCAGCCGAAGCACCTGGCTCGAGTACGGATCCGGCGTCGGCGATGTCCGTCAGGTCGAGCAGGCCGGTCGAGGCCTCGGCGAAGAGCGACACATCTATATCGCCCACGAGTCCGACGTCGACGACGTCGATCGCCACGACGGAGCCGTCCGTTTCCTTGCGAAGGAAGACCAGGTCGAGCACTCGCACGGTGCCCTGCTCGACGAGTTCGCGGAGGATCGCCAGCGCTGATCCGTCCGGTCTTCGGTCGGCAGGGAACTCCACCACGAGATAATCGATGGGCCCGCTATCCTCCGGGTCGATATCGTTCACCGGAAAACCTCTCTTCGTACATGCCGAGGGGATCCGCGGATGTCACCCCGGATCAGGGCTCGGTCACAATAATCCGGGATCCCCCACGAGAATTCCGGCCATTCTCCGAGCATAATCCGGTTCGAGACCGTCTCACGAGCTTTCACCCTGTTCGGATGATTTTCGGGGCGTGCCTCCATGCGACGCTGAGACCGACCTTCCCCAGCGGCAGCTCACGGAAGTGTTCACCGAAGCGAGCCTCGAGATGTCCCAGGAAAGGCCGTCGTGAGTTCAGGCAAAGAGTCGGTCGCGGTCGCCGGGTCCGGTCTGGTGCTCACGGTGCTGGCGTCCAGCCAGTTTCTGATGACATTGGACAGCTCCGTGATGAACGTGTCCATGGCGACGGTCGCGTCGGATCTCGGGACCACGATCACCGGCATCCAGACGGCCATCACGTTGTACACGCTCGTCATGGCGACGCTGATGATCACCGGCGGCAAGATCGGCACCATCATCGGTCGGCGCAGGGCGTTCGCACTCGGCCTGATCGTCTACGGCGCGGGCTCGCTCACCACGGCGCTGTCCCCCAACCTGGCGGTGCTGCTGATCGGATGGTCCCTGCTGGAAGGGATCGGCGCCGCGCTGATCATGCCCGCGATCGTCGCCCTCGTCGCGGCGAACTTCGCGGCCGAAAGGCGTCCCGCCGCCTACGGTCTGGTGGCCGCGGCGGGTGCGATGGCAGTTGCCGCCGGACCCCTCATCGGCGGTGCGGTGACCACGTTCGCGTCGTGGCGGTATGTCTTCGCCGGCGAGGTGGTGATCGTCCTCCTCATCCTGCTGGTGCTCCGACGCATCAACGACGTTCCACCGGCGAAGGTGCGCCTCGACCTGGTCGGATCGGCGCTGTCGGTGGTGAGCCTCGGGATGATCGTGTTCGGCGTCCTCCGCTCGAGCGAGTGGGGCTGGGTGCAGGCCAAGCCCGGCGGAACCGCGATCGCGGGACTGTCGCCGGTCGTGTGGCTGGTGCTGGGTGGTCTCCTGGTGCTCTACGGGTTCCTGCGGTGGGAAGCCCATCTCGCCGACACCGGCGGCGAGCCGCTGATCGACCCCCGACTGCTGCGGAACCGTCAACTCGCCGGCGGGCTCAGCATGTTCTTCGCCCAGTTCACCGTCCAAGCGGGCGTGTTCTTCACCGTCCCCCTTTTCCTGTCCGTCGTGCTCGAACTCGACGCGCTCCAAACCGGGATCCGGCTCATCCCGCTGTCCGTGGCACTGCTGCTGGCCGCTGCCGGGATCCCCAAACTCCGGCCCGAGGCCAACCCGCGCAGGGTGGTCCGGTTCGGTCTGGCGTCCATGATCGTAGGCATCCTGTTCCTCGTGGCCGGGATGGACCCCGGGGCCAACGCCGGCGTCGTGGCCGTTCCGATGCTGCTGATGGGGCTCGGACTCGGTGCTCTGGCCTCCCAACTCGGCGCCGTCACGGTCTCGGCCGTCCCCGACTCGCAGAGCGCCGAGGTCGGCGGGCTGCAGAACACCGCCACCAACCTCGGCGCGTCCCTGGGGACGGCGCTCATCGGATCGGTGCTCATCGCGACCCTGAGCACCTCGATCGTCGCGGGGATCCAAGCCGATCCCGACGTTCCGCAGTCGGTCCAAGAGCGGGCGACCACCGAACTGGCGAGCGGTGTCCCGTTCCTCTCCGACACTCAACTGGCGGCGGCCCTGGAGGAGGCGTCGGTCCCCGACGCCACCGCCCAGGACATCCTCGACATCAATTCCGACGCGCGACTCGAGGCACTCCAGGTGGCGTACGCCGTCACCGCACTGCTCGCCATCGCGGCGTTGTTCTTCACCGGGCGGATCCCCCGCACCCCCGTCGGCTCCCCCGAACGAAAGGCTGCGCCCGACCCCACTGACCGCCGCAGTTCGTAGGACTTTGCCGCGTCGCGTTCCGGTGGCAGCATTCTCCCCGTGACCTTTGCCCATCGTTTGCGTCCCCGCCTCGTCGAAGAACGAGCGTCGGTGTCGCCGCTCGAACTGTTCTTCGACCTCGTCTTCGTGTTCGCTCTCACCCGTGTCACCGATCTGATGGCCGAGGACCCCACCGGGGTGAACCTGCTGCGCGGCGCACTGGTGATGGCCGTCCTGTGGTGGAGCTGGGTGGGGTACGCCTGGCTCTGCAACCTCGTACGCGCCGACGAGGGCATCGTGCGGGTGGTGATGTTCGGCGCGATGGGCGCCATGTTCATCACTGCTCTGACGATCCCCGAGGCGTTCGACGATCTGACCGGCGGACTCGACGGCCCCGTCATCTTCGCCCTCGGTTACTTCGTCGTCCGCCTGCTGCACCTGGTGATGTTCTGGGTGATCAGCCGCACCGACCCCCAGCTGCGCGGTCAGGTGCTGCGGTTCGCGCCGAGCATGGTCACCGGCACCGTGTTCCTGCTCATCGCGTCGCAGCTCACCGGCACGGCGCAGACCGTGATGTGGATCCTCGCCCTCGCCGGCGACTACATCGGCACACTGATCGGCGGCACCGACTGGCGGTTGCGGTCGATCAGCCACTTCGCCGAACGACACGGCCTCATCATCATCGTCGCGCTCGGTGAGTCGATCGTGTCGATCGGCATCGGCGTCGCGAGCCTGCCGATCTCCTGGGCGATCATCGTCGCCTCGCTGCTGGGACTCGCAGTGTCGGGGCTGCTGTGGTGGTCGTACTTCGACGTCACGTCACTGGCCGTCGAGCACGCCTTCGAGGAGGCAACCGGTGCGCGTCAGATCAAGATCGCCCGCAACTGCTACAGCTTCCTGCACCTGCCGATGGTGATCGGGATCGTGATGCTGTCGCTCGGTCTGAAGAAGATCCTGTCGTACGTCGGCGACGGCAACCATCACCGGCTCACCGACCCGCTGTACGGCTGGCCGCTGATCGCACTGTTCGGTGGGGCGGCACTATACCTCCTCGCGCTGGTCGCGTTCAAGGCCTACGCGACGAGGTCGGTCACCGTGCCGCGCGTCGTGACGGCGGTCGTCCTGATCGCGCTCCTCCCCATCGTCTGGCACATCCCGGCCCTCGCCACCCTCGGCGTGCTCACCGCGGTCCTGCTCGCGATGATCGGATACGAAATGGTCCGGTACGACCAGCCCCGCGACGAGATCCGGCACGGCGCGCACCCGTGAGTACTTATTAACCTCCCGCGGTTAATAAGTACTCACGGGGGAAGCAGTCCTGCACGGCGGCGGCACCGAATTACCTCTGAGGCTCGAGATGATCGAGCCGGAGGGATTGATACACCATGACCGACCACTCTCGCGGCCCACGATTACGCAGTCCACTGCGCGGACCGTGGCTGACCTCGGTATTCGGCCTCGTTCTGCTGATCGGACTTCCGGTCGTCATCGTCACGGGGTTGCTCTCGTACATCGCGTACGGTCCGCAGTTCGGGCAGGCCCGTCCCGGCGACGTCGGGTGGCTGCACCTTCCGTACTTCGCGTGGCCCACCCGGCCGTCGTGGTTGTACCGGCTCACGCAGGGGCTGCATGTCGGGCTCGGACTGGTCCTGGTGCCGATCGTGCTCGCCAAGCTGTGGTCGGTGATCCCGAAACTGTTCGTGTTTCCGCCGGTGCGGTCGCCGGCGCAGGCGCTCGAACGTCTGTCGCTGATCGCCCTGGTCGGCGGTGCGCTGTTCGAGATCATCACCGGGGTGCTGAACATCCAGTACGACTACATCTTCGGCTTCGACTTCTACACGGCGCACTACTGGGGCGCGTGGGTCTTCATCGCCGGGTTCGTGACGCACACGATCCTGAAGGTGCCGTTGATGGTGAGGTCGCTGCGTTCCCGGTCGTTCCGTGAAGTGCTGCGCACCTCCCGCGCGGACACGCGCCCCGAACCGCCGGACGAGAACGGCCTCGTGGCCGAAGACCCCACCTCGCCCACGATCAGCCGCCGCGGCGCCCTCGCCCTGGTCGGTGGCGGCGCCGCACTGGTCGCCGTCCTGTCGGTCGGGCAGACCACCGGCGGGTTCCTGCGCAATGCCGCGCTGCTTCTCCCCCGCGGCCGCTCGTACGGCGACGGTCCCAACGACTTTCAGATCAACCGCACCGCCGCAGCCGCGCAGATCACCCCGGAGCAGACCGGCGACACCTGGCGGCTCTCGGTGACGGGTGGCGCGGAACCCGTGCAGCTGAGCCGACGTCAGCTGCGCGCCATGCCGTCGCACACCGCGACCCTTCCGATCGCGTGCGTCGAGGGATGGTCCACCACCGAGACGTGGACAGGTGTGCGACTGCGTGACCTCGCGGACGCCGCCGGGGTGACCGCGTTCGCGTCGGCGAAGGTGACGTCGCTGGAACGATCCGGGGCGTTCAACCAGGCGGTGCTCACATCCGATCAGGTGCTCGACGCGGACGCCCTGCTCGCCCTCGAGGTCAACGGCGCGGACCTGTCCCTCGACCACGGCTACCCCGCCCGGATCATCGTTCCCGCCCTGCCCGGCGTCCACAACACCAAATGGGTGCAGGCCATCGAATTCCGGGAGGCGTGAGATGCGCCGATTCGCCCGCTTCTACGGCGCCAACCCGCTGCATCTGCTGGCCGTACTGTTCACGTTCGCCCTCGCCGGATATGCGGTGGCGGTGGTCGGTCCGCAGAATCTGTGGAATCAGGACGTGTGGTGGAAGTCGATCGCCGTGTGGTTCCTCGGCGCGGTGATCGCGCACGACCTCGTGCTGTTTCCGCTGTACGCGCTCGCGGACCGGTCCCTGACGTCCGGGCTGAACGCGATGCGGGGCAGGAGAACTCCACGACCGCGGTCGGTTTCGGCACTCAACTACATTCGCGTGCCGGCGCTCGCGTCCGGTCTGACGCTGCTGCTGTTCCTGCCGGGGATCATCGAGCAGGGCGCCGACGCGTATCTCGCTGCGACGGGGCTGACGCAGGAACCCTTCCTCGAACGCTGGCTGCTGCTCACCGCCGCGTTCTTCGCGGTGTCCGCCGTCGCCTACGCCATGCGACTCGCGTTGTCCCGCAGGACTGGTGACACGGTGAGCGCCCCATGAGGAGAACCGACGTCTCCACGGACCTCCTGATGCGCCGCGCGTCCGCGGGTCTCCCGTGCTGGGTGCGCGACGCACGGGGGACGCGTCGCCCCCTGCCGGTGGGCCGGTGGATGGGCGGGGACGCATCCACCCTCTCCGATCGGATCGCGGACCGCGTGATGCTCACCGGGTGTCACGGCGCCACCGTGGACCTCGGATGCGGACCGGGCCGCCTCACCGCGGCGCTCGTCTCGGCCGGTGTCTCGGCGCTGGGGGTCGACTCGTCCTTCACAGCAGTCCAACTCACGATCCGCCGCGGCGGCCTCGCGCTGCACCGCGACCTCTTCGCGCCGCTTCCGCGGTCCGGACATTGGGACCGGGTGCTGCTCGCCGACGGCAACATCGGCATCGGCGGAGAGCCGGTGCGGATACTGAGCCGCGCGCGAGACCTGTTGCAACCGCACGGAATTGTCATCGCCGAGGTGGATCCGCCGACCACGACAGGAGTTCGTCACGAACTACTGCGCTGGGAGACGGAGCATCTGGCCGGAGAATGGTTCGCCTGGGCGAGTGTGGGTGTCGCGGCGATGTCCGGGGTCGCCCGCGCCGCCGGACTGAGCGTGATCGATGTTCTGCAGCACGCGAATCGGTACTTCGTGCGGATGGAATGGGCGTAAAGAGCTCCCATCCGCCGGCGAGGTCGCACCGAATACCTAGTGAACATTCACCCACCCCCTTCCTCCGGAAAGGCTGTTTGATCATCATGTCGAACTATCGAAAAGCACTCGTAGCGGCGGCCATCGGCACCCTGGCCCTGACCCCGCTCGCGGCGTGTTCGAGCAACGACTCGAATGCGTCGTCGAATGTGAGCACAGCAGCATCCACGCAACCCGCACCCGTCGCCCAGGTCGACAACCTGACCGGGGTGAGTACCGCCGTCGCACTGGATTCCGGCTTCACCGGTGCCCTGACGACGCTCGGCCTCACACCCGGAGTGGTGGGTACGGCGGCCCTCGCCGACGGATCGGTCAGCTTCCCGATCACCGGCGGCAACGTGAAGTACTGGGAGCCGGGCACGGTTGACCCCTACGTACAGGGCGAGATCATGCACGACGGGAGCGGATTGTCGCTGGCGGCGCCCGGCACCGTCGTCGAACTCACCGATTTCGCGATCGACCCGGGCACGTCGCTTCTCACCGGCGACGTGAGCGTCAACGGTGCGTCCGCGGCCACCGATGCGGTGTTGTTCGATCTCAACGGCCGCACGTTGAAGCCGCTGCAGACAGGCCCGAACGACACCGCGATCCTGCAGGGTACCGAGGTCAAGATCTCGGAGGACGCGGCCGGACTGCTGAACGAGACGTTCAAGACCGACGCCGTGAAGCCGGGGTTGCTGGTCGGAATCGCCACCATCACGATCGCGACCAAGTGACCGTCTGCCCCCGAACGGCACCTCGGATGCGCCGGCCGTCACCAGTTCGTGAACAGCACATGGTTGACGGCCAGCGCACCGGCGGCCTGCACCGCGAGCCAGAACCGATGGCTTCCGCGCGGCAGGAGTGCGGGGGCGGCGAGCAGCCACACTTCGAACGGCAACCAGATCCGCTCGGTCTCCGCCTTGCTCAACGCGCTCAGATCGGCGATCACCACCGCCGCCAGCGCGGAGAGCACGAGGACGGGAACCGGCGACAGCGCCCGCACCCGCGACCAGGCGAACGCCCGGGGCAGCGCGGCGGGCACCGCCAACCCCACCGCGCAGACGAGCGACGCGAAGTTGGCCCAGCCCCAATAGGCGAAGGGACGATCCGACGCGATGCCCTGGTAGTACCGTTCCTGCACCAGCTGGTAGCCGTCGAACCACCAGAATCCGTACAGCGTGAACACGGCCGCCACCGCGAGCGCACCGGCCAGGGCGCCGACCAGCGGACGGGCCGTGCGCGCGATCATCAGAACGGCGACCGCCGGGATCGCCATCAGCGTGAGCCCGTAGCTGAGGTAGACACCGAAGCCGAGCAACACACCCGCCGCCACCGCGACGAGCGCGGGGGTCGGGACGGTACGAGTCGCCGAGAGGGCCAGCAGGGCGATGCCCCACGCGACCACGCCGGCGAACAGTGCGTCCGCCGACACCGCCACCCAGATCGCGGTGGGTGCGAGGACGAGGAACGGGGCCGCGCGACGAGCCATGGCCTCGTCACCGAGCGCACGGACGGCGACGATCACCGCGGCGCCGGCGCTGGATCCGACCGCGACGCACAGCGCGGACGCCCAGGCGCCGCCGTCGAGTCCGATCCGGTCGAGCCAGACGAACGTCAGGAGCGCACCGGGCGGATGCCCGGACACGTGGGTGGTCCACGAATCGGGCTGCAGGTCCAGGATTCTGTCTGCGAAACCACGCAGCGTCGCCGGGATGTCCGTGACACCAGGAACCTCGTGGAGATACTCGTCGGTCGAGGTCAGGCGCCCAGCGAACCCACGCTGCCAGCCGTCGACCAGCGCGAGCGCCATCGCCCACAGGGCGGACACGAGCCACACTCCCACCGTGAGACGACGCCACGCCAACGTCTGCGCCAGACCCGGCCCCCACAACACGACCGCCGCCGCGACGGCGACGGCGACCGGCGTCCCCCACCCGACGTGCACGTCGCGGAACCCGAACAACGGCGAGGCGTCCGCGAAGTCCCGCGCACTCGCCGCGGTGCGGTGGACGATGGGGGTGATCGTCTCGTTTCCCAGGCGCGGGACGACGAACGCGACCACCACCAGGATCAGGGCGAGTGCGGCGCCCACGACGTCGCGGTACCGGAAATTCCGTTCCTCGGCGCGCTGCGGGGATCCGATGACGTCATCTCCTTCGGCGAAAGTCGCACTCGCGCCCAGCATAACGACGGAGGATTGACTGCATGACCGCAATGAGTGCACGCGAACCGGCCCGCGCGGACGTCGCCGTGATCGGCGGGAGCGGCTTCTACTCGTTCTTCGACGAGGACGCCGCGGAAGTCGCGATCGACACTCCGTACGGCAACCCCAGCGCCCCGATCACGGTCGGCGACGTGGAGGGCAGGCGGGTGGCGTTCCTCCCCCGCCACGGCGCCCGGCACGAATTCGCGCCGCACACCATCCCGTACCGCGCCAACCTGTGGGCGCTGCGCACACTGGGCGTGCGGCAGGTGTTCGCACCCTGCGCCGCCGGGAGCCTCACCCCGGACCTCGGACCGGGCTCGATGGTCGTGCCGGACCAGTTGGTCGATCGCACCAGCGGCCGCACGCAGACCTTCTTCGACGGAGGCGGCGTGCACGTTCAGTTCGCCGACCCGTACTGCTCGGACCTGCGCAAGGCCGCCGCCCGGCCGGGCACCGTGGAGGGCGGTGTGCTGGTGGTGGTCGAGGGCCCGCGCTTCTCGACCAGGGCGGAAAGCGTGTGGTTCGCCCGGCAGGGCTGGACCCTCGTCAACATGACGGGCCACCCCGAGGCGGTCCTCGCCCGGGAACTCGAGATGTGCTACGCCACCATCGCTTTGGTCACCGACCTCGATGCGGGAATCGAGGCCGGCGCCGGGGTACGCGCAGTGGACGTGTTCGCCGAGTTCCAGCGCAATCTCGGGTCCTTGAAGACGCTGGTGCGGTCCGCGATCGCCGCCGCCCCCGAGGGCCCCTGCGAAGCCTGTCGCGTCCACGAGGGTGTGACACTGCCGATCGAGTTACCATGACGGGAACACGCGTACTGCTCACGGGTGCAGCAGGATTCATCGGCGGTCACGTCCACGTCGCGCTGATCGAAGCCGGTCACGACGTCGTGGCCGTGGACGCTCTGCTCCCGTCCGCGCACGGTGCCGACGTCGAACCACCGGACGGTGTGCGACGGGCCGACGTCCGCGACCGTCCCGCTCTGATCGAACTGCTGAGGGGTGTGGACGTCGTGTGTCATCAGGCCGCCGTCGTCGGCGCCGGTGTGGATGTGCGTGATGCCCCGGCCTACGCCAGCCACAACGATCTCGGTACGGCGACGCTGCTCGCCGCGATGCACGAATCGGGTTGCGAGACGCTGATACTCGCGTCGTCGATGGTCGTCTACGGAGAAGGCCGGTACCGCAACGGGCGGGGCGAGTTCGTGGAACCGGCCGCCCGCCGGACCGAGGACCTGGCAGCGGGAATCTTCGACGAGACGGATCCAGACACGGGGAAGCCCCTGGAGTGGGCCCTCGTGGAGGAGAACTCGCCACTGCGGCCGCGGAGTCTCTACGCCGCAGGCAAGGTCGCCCAGGAGAACTATGCGCTCGCCTGGGCGCTGGCAACCGGCGGTTCCGTGACCGCTCTGCGCTATCACAACGTGTACGGCGATCGCATGCCGCGCAACACCCCGTACTCCGGCGTGGCCGCGATGTTCCGTTCAGCCCTCGAGAACGGCGACCCTCCGCACGTGTTCGAGGACGGCAGGCAGACGCGGGATTTCGTGCACGTCCACGACGTCGCGGCGGCCAACGTGGCCGCGGTCGAGGCTGCGCTGCCGGGATTCTCGGCGTTCAATGTGTGCTCGGGACAACCGATCACGATCGTCGAGGTGGCCGCGACGCTCGCGCGTTCGTACGGTGGCCCCGAACCCGTCGTCACCGGCGAGTACCGTCCCGGCGACGTGCGGCACATCGTCGCCGACCCCCGGCTGGCCCGGGAGCGGCTGGGATTCCGGGCGCAGATCATGCCCGCCGACGGGATCGCGGCGTTCGCGCACGCACCCCTGAGGGACGCGGTGCCGGCGGGACCTCCCCGTGTCTGAGCGCGAGCCGATCTCTGCGCGGGACGTCACCGTCGTGATCCCGTGCATGAACGAGGCCGGATCCCTGCCCGGAGTGCTGGCGGCGGTGCCCCGCGACTACCGGACGGTGGTGGTGGACAACAACTCCACCGACGACACCGCCGCAGTAGCCGGCGCGCACGGTGCGTCGGTGGTGCGGGAGCACGTCCCGGGATACGGTTCGGCCGTGCACGCCGGGGTGCTGGCGGCACAGACTTCGGTGGTCTGCGTGCTGGACGGCGACGGCTCGATGGACCCGGGTGAACTCCCGCGACTGGTCGCCGCGCTGGACTCGGGCGCCGACCTCGCCGTGGGACGGCGGCGGGCCGATCGGCGTGGGACGTGGCCGTTGCACAGCAGGATCGGCAACGCCGTCCTCGCCGCACGACTCCGGCGCCGGTACGGGCTGCCGATCCACGACCTCGGGGCGATGCGAGCCGTGCGCAGACAGGACCTCCTCGACTTGGGCGTCGACGACCGCAGGTCGGGCTATCCGCTGCAGCTTCTCGTGCTCGCCGGCCGCGCCCACTGGCGGGTCGTGGAACACGACATCACGTACTGGCCGCGCACCGCCGGCGCGTCGAAGGTGTCGGGTTCGCTGAAGGGCACCGTCGTCGCCGTCCACGACTTCTGGAAGGTGATCGGGTGAACCTCGACGTCGCAGTACTCGTGGTCGCGAAGGCGCCGGTGCCCGGGTTCGCGAAGACCCGGCTCGCGCGGGACGTCGGCGACGCCCGGGCCGCCGACCTCGCCGCCGCCTCGCTGCTGGACACCCTGGACGCCGTCACCGGTGCGGGTGTCGCGCAGCGGGTGGTGGCGATGACCGGCGACCTCGGCCGGGCGGTCCGGGGCACCGACATCGCCTCGGCGCTGGACTGTTTCACGGTGCTGCCGCAGCGGGGTGAGAATTTCGCGGCGCGATTGGTGAACGCCCACGCCGACACGTTCGACGCGTTCGGCCTGCCGATACTCCAGATCGGCATGGACACACCGCAGGTGACGGCGGGACTGCTCGCCGAATCGGCGGACCTGCTCACCGAACGGAGAGGCCGGTGCGTCCTCGGACCCGCGGAGGACGGCGGGTGGTGGATCCTCGGAGTGCCCGACGCCGTGGCGACGGAGGCGATCGGATCGGTTCCCACGTCGAGTCCGGACACCGGACGCCTCACCCGGGAGGCCCTCCTCGCGGCGGGCGCCGAGGTGCTGTCGCTGCCGACGCTCCGCGACGTCGACTACGCGACCGACGTCGCACCGGTCGCCGCCCTCTGCCCGGAGTCCAGCCACTTCCGCCGTGAGTACTTATTAACCACGGGAGGTTGACAAGTACTCACGGGGCGTTGATGCGGGCGAGCGCGAGATAGAGCGGCTCGGTGGGGTCGAGTTCGATCCCGTTGCGACGGAGGAACGCGTCGAGCACGCCCCACACGAGGGGCGCCACCTGGCCGACGAAGTACTCGGTGTCCGGTTTCGCGGAACCCTTCGACGACTCGAGCCACAGGTCGGTGGTCGAGACCATGATCCCGACCGCGGCGCGGGCGGTGAACCGGACGTCGGAGACTTCGGCGGACACGGACTCGAAGATCGTCGACGCGACGCCGGCCAGCCGCTCGGTGAGGTCGCGCTCGACGTCGAGGGACAGGGCGGATCCCGCGCCGTCCTGTTTCAGCTCGCCGTCCGCTAGGAAGCGGAAGACGTTCGGGTGCTCGGCGACCACCTCGGCGTAGCCGGTGATGGCATGGTTCAGCGCCTCGTGCGGTGTGGTGAGCAGGAAGTTGAACTTGGGCGCCACCAGCTTGTAGACGTCGTGGGTGGTGCGGTCGGCGATGGCCTTGTAGAGGTCGGCCTTGTCGGCGAAGTGCCGGTACAGCCGGGGCTTCGTGGCCCCCGCCTCCTTGGCGATGTCGTTCATGCTCGGGCGTGGGCCGTGCGTGTCGATCACCCGGTAGGCGGCGTCGATGAACTCTTCACGGGCGCGTGCCCGCCGGTCCCACGACCGCGGGGTGTCTGTTTCTGCCACTTCGCCTGGACTCCGAATACTCGTTGGACCGCGTGCCGATACCCAGGGTACGGGACCGTGTTCCGACAACGGCAGTAGTGGTTGACACCGAAGTTCGCCGGTGTGACACTCGACTCGCACAAAACGTAACCGCGGGTAACGCTCATCGTGTCTCGCGGTACCAGCGGCCACGCGGCCGAACGGCGCCCCTCGCCCGAAGCCGACTTCGAGGAGATCACTGATGGCACTGCGGAACGGAAAGAAGGTCGACGCGATCGACGTCGACCCCGGTGACGTGACCCTGCAGGCACGCAACGTGAAGTTCGACTGGTCCCGGACCCCGCTACACTGGATTCCCGGCGAACCGATCGCCTCCCACACGCTCAGCGCGATCAACCTGATCCTCCCCGAGGGGGAGCGGTGGTTCTGCGCGACATTCACCGAGGCGCTCCCCCTGATCAACGACGACCGGCTCCGCGCCGACGTCCGCGGGTTCATCGGGCAGGAAGCGATGCACGCCGAGACCCACAACGTGGTGCTGTACGAGTTCCTGGACGCACACGACGTGGATCCGCGGCCGTTCGTGCTGCAGTCGGAATTCCTCATGCGGAAGGTGCTGGGCCGCAGGGAGATGGGCAGCGCCCGCGCGCAGCGTCAGCAACTCGTCGAACGGCTCGCGTTCATCGGTGCGATCGAGCACATGACGGCGTTCCTGGGCGACTGGATCCTCAACGCGCGCCTCGAGGACTTCGACGCCGACCCGAGCATGACCGACCTCTACCGCTGGCACGGCGCGGAGGAGGTCGAGCATCGCAACGTCGCTCACGACGTCGCCATGTACTTCGGGGTGGGGTACTTCCGCCGCAACCTCGCGATGCTGGTGTCGTATCTCGCGTTTCTGGTGGTGATGACGCGCGGGCTGAAGTTCATCGTGCACGCCGACCCGACCATGCGCGACCGCGGCTACTTCTCGCTGTGGATGGGGCTGTTCGCGGCGATGCGCCGCGGTTCCCTGCCCGGACTGTCGAGCCTGTTCCGGGGCGCGCTCCGATACCTCAACCCCCGGTACTCGCCGCAGGCCGAGGGTGACACGGCGCAGGCGATCGCCTACCTGGCCAAGTCGCCGGCCGCGAGGGCGGCGGCGTAGTGACTCCGACGTATCCGGCACCGACCTCCGTACCGGGTGATCTGTGGGGGAAGCGGCAACGCGACCCGCTGCTGCGTGCCGTCGCCGGTGTCACCACCGCGTACATGCGGTCGCTGCGCTTCCTCTACCGCACCGACCTCACCCCACCGGTCAGCGACGGCGGCCGGCGAATGCTGGTGCGTGAGCGCAGAATGGTGGCGCACGACGAGAACGTCGTGAGCCTCACGCTGACCGCCCCCACCGGCGGCGAACTCGACCGGTGGCGGCCGGGCGCGCATCTCGACCTCGAGCTGCCGTCCGGGCGGCGGCGTCAGTATTCCCTGTGCGGTGACCCGGCAGACAGTCGCGCGTACACCATTGCGGTGCGGCGCATTCCCGACGGCGGCGGAGGCTCACTCGAGGTCCACGACCTCCTGCACCCCGGAGCCTCGGTGAAGGTCCGCGGCCCGTACAACGCGTTCCCCTTCGCACTGCCCGGACACGGATCGACCGCCGACGGCCTCCACTTCGTCGCCGGCGGAATCGGGATCACCCCCATCCTCCCGATGGTGCGCCTTGCCCATCGCCTCGGCCTCGACTGGTCGATGGTCTACACCGGCCGTAACCGGGAGTCGCTGCCCTTCCTGGACCAGCTCGCGGAGTTCGGCGACCGGGTGACGGTGCGCACCGACGACGGAGACGGAATACCCACCGCAGCAGAGTTACTCGGCGCGGTGACCGATACGTCCGCGGTGTACTGCTGCGGACCGATCCCGATGATCGCGGCGATCGACGACGCCCTGCCGCCTGGTGCCGAATTCCACTACGAGCGGTTCTCGCCCCCACCGATCGTCGACGGACGGCCGTTCGAGGCCGAACTCGCCCGCACCGGCGAGGTGGTCGTCGTTCCCGCCGACCGGACGGCGCTCGACGCGATCTCCGACGTGCGTCCCGGGCTCGCCTTCTCCTGTCGGCAGGGGTTCTGCGGCACCTGTGCCGTCCGCGTGGAGCACGAGGGCCGGACCTCCGGCCAGATGCTGCTCTGCGTCGAACGCACGCAGGGCGAGCGCGTCGTCCTGGACATCTGACAACCCTCCCGAGGAGACGGTTCCTTCATGACACCACTCGACAACAGGCACTTCGGGTTCGGCGACATCCCCGACCAGTGGGGCAGGACGATCCTCGTCACCGGCGCGAACAACGGACTCGGGCTCCACGCCGCGACGGCGCTCGCCGGTGCGGGCGCGACAGTCCTGCTCGCGTGCCGCAATCCGCAGACCGGCGCCGCCGCGCTCACCCGGATACGCAAGGCGGGCAGCGACGCCGAGCACCACCTGATTCCACTGGACCTCACCGACCTGGCCTCGGTCCGCGACGCGGCGCAGCACGCCTGTGGCGTCGCACCGCGGATCGACGTGCTGATCAACAACGCGGGACTGATGGCCGTTCCCTTCGGCCGCACGGTGGACGGTTTCGAACTGCAGATCGGCACAAACCATTTCGGGCATTTCGCGCTCACCGGACAGCTCCTCCCGGCGCTCCTCGGTGCTCCCGCACCGCGTGTCGTGACGCTCGCGAGCATCGCGCACCGCCGCGGCCGGATCGTGCTCGACGACCTGAACTTCGACCGCCGCAAGTACACCCGGATGGGTGCGTACAACCAGTCGAAGCTCGCCAACCTTCTGTTCAGTGGCGAATTGGCCAGGCGCAGTGCAGCCGCGGGTCTTCCACTTCTCTCGGTGGCGACACACCCCGGCATCGCCGCCACCAATCTCTTCGACTCGATGGTTCCGCCGATCCCGGGGGCTCTCGCCGTGACCCACCTCGGATTGCGGGTGGTGGGCAACGACGAGAAGGACGGTGCGCTCGGACAGCTGTACGCGGCGACGATGCCCGACGTCCACACGGACGACTACCTGGGTCCGAACCAACTGTTCGGGGTTCGGGGACCGGTGGCGCGCTCGCCGCGCACCGGTGGGGCACGGAACACGAAACTCGCGGCGGCCCTGTGGGAGAAGTCCGTCGAGCTGACCGGGGTGGAGTACACCCAGCTCGTTCGCGCGTAGCAGGGCCACTCTGCCTCCGCGCGTACCATCGGAGTGGATGTCGGAGAGAATGACACGCCATCCGTCCACCGTGGCCGACTGGAGCAACGATCGCCGCAAGGCGCGTCTGCACGCGACACGGCTCGGTCACCAATGGCAGAAATTCGGTCGCACCCGGCGCTTCCTCGCCGCGGTCGCGCTCGGGACCGTCCCCCTGCTCCTGGCCGGCGGACAGTACTGGGTGCACGACGTGCAACCCGAACGCGAGCGACTCGCGCTGACCCAGCCACAGATCCACGAGGTATACGACGCGCAGTCGGCCGCCGACCACGACACCGCCGTCGTCGACCTGGTCGGACTGGGCAACAAGGATGCCACCGACACCGCCCGCACCCTGTCCTCGTACGACCGGATCGGGCGGGTATGGGCGGTCCAGTACGACAACGGCGGTATCGACACCAAGGTGATCAGCGAACTGATCGCCACCCGCGCGGCCGACGAGGGCATCGACAACATCGTCCTGTCCGGGCACAGCATGGGCGGCGTCGTCGCACTGGAGGTCGCGCAGCACATCTACGAGGACACGGACGCCAACCTCATCGGAGTGGTGCTCGACTGCACCCCGGTGGACCTGCACGCCGTCCGGGCCGGGAGCCGCGACAGCGGCGAGGACATGCTGCGGTGGATCGGCTGGCTCCCCGGCGCGCGGGAGAGCCGGACGATGCGCCTGCTCGTGGAGACCGCGGCCCGGCAGAGCAGGTTCCTCGACACGAAGTCGGACTGGTATCCGCACGTCGACGTCGACGAGTTCCGCGACGTCGTCGACGAGGTCCTCACCGAGAAGGTCCTGTCGGAGGACGTGGCGAGCAACGGGCTGATCGAATCGCAGTTCAAGACCATCGTCGCGTCCGGTGCGATCGACAACCTGAAGTCGCTGGCGGTGCAGACGGACGACAAACCGCGGCCCGGGATCGTCTTCGTGCGTCCCCGCGCGGGGTGGAAGGACGCGGTGGTCGACGTCGACTACACGCAGAAGATCCTCGTCGAACAGTCCGGCGGGACCGACGGCACGCTGCTGGTGGCGAAGCTCGACGGGACCGGTCACGCGAATCCGAACCAGCAACCGGTCGCGTACAACGAGGCGATCGTCGGCCGCATCCTGCCCTTCCTCCAGCCCATTCTCGACGAGGTGTCGGTCACCAGCGACGTCGCGGGCGGCCGGCGGTGACGGCCCGGCCCGGCCACGCCGTCGTGCGCGACTCCCACCCCCGTGCCAGCAGGACCGCCAGTCCCACATACGCCCATCCCGCCAGCACGTCCACGACGTAATGCTCACCGCCGTAGACCAACACGAACGCCATGGCGAGCGGGTACGCGACCAGCAGCGCCCGCGACCACAGGTTCTTCGCGAACGGCCAGAGAGCGACGGCCACGAGCAGGGCGAACGCCGCATGCAGGGACGGCAGCGCGGCGACGGGGTTGCTCTGCGCCTCCAGCCACCGCGTACCGACATCCGTGGGGACCACACCGAAACCGAAACCGGCGACGCGGCCCACGCTGCCGGAGATCACGTCCCCCTCGGCGGCCAGCCACGGCGGGACGGACGGCAGCAGGATGTAGGTGACCAGACCGAGATACGACAGCAAGAGCACCCGCCGCATGTACCCCGACCACAGGTCACGCGAGTACACGTAGAACACGGCCGCGACCACCCACGGAACGACGAAGTGGCTGGTGTAGACGATTCCCGTGAGCAGAGTCCACCACGGCAGCTCGCCCGTCGGGGGTAGGAGGGTTTCCTGCAACCAGACCGTGGGGATCGCGCCGCCGAAGAGCCAGCTCTCCACGGTCACCAGTTCCTCCGCCCGCACCGGCATCCCGAGTTCGTGGGCGACGCCCCGGCTGAGGTCGTACACGACGAGAGCGGCGATGAGCGGCAACCAGTCCCGCACCACGCGCAGATGGTCCTGCCACGGCCGATCGATCGTGAAGGCGACCAGGCCGGCGACGATCCACGTCGCCTGGTAGATACGGTCGGTGGGGAGCCCCAGCGTGTAGATCGTGGCGGCCAGCGCGAGCAGGTACGCACACCACACCGCCCACCGGAGGTGCTGCCGCCGCCCGTGAGTACTTATTAACCGCCCGCCGTTAATAAGTACTCACGGGTGCAGCATCCCCATGCCTGCCTGCCCCGGCGGCGAAGCGTGCGGCACCCTCCACCGTTCCGTTGGCCAGAGAGATTGCGCCGTGCCGGAATTCGTTCAGCAGGGCCTGATCCTCGGTGAGTCCCGACTGCTCGAGCAGCGACAACCGGTCCTGCCGCAGGCACACCTGGGGCAGGCCGGCGATCTCGGCGGCCAGCCGGCGGGTCGCGGCGAGGGCCTCCCCCGCCGCGACCTTCCGGTTGATCAGCCCGATACTCAGGGCTTCGTCGGCGTCGACGGGCCGCCCGGTGAGGACGAGATCCATCGCGCGACTTTCCCCGATGAGCCGCGGCAGGCGGACGGTTCCGCCGTCGATGAGCGGCACGCCCCAACGTCGGCAGAACACTCCGAGGACGGCGTCCGCACCGGCGACCCGCAGATCGGCCCACAGCGCCAGTTCGAGCCCGCCTGCCACCGCGTGCCCGTCGATCGCGGCGATCACCGGTTTGGACAACCGCATCCGGGAGATGCCCATCGGTGCGTCGCCGTCGGGCGCCACCCGGTTCCCGGTCCCGGAACTGATCGCCTTGAGATCTGCTCCGGCGCAGAATGTTCCGCCTTCGCCGTGAAGTACCGCCACCGACGCGTCCTCGTCGGCGTCGAATGCACGGAAGGCGTCGGCGAGCGCCTCGGCGGTGGGCCGGTCGACGGCATTGCGGACTTCGGGCCGGTTCAGGCCGATCGTCGTGACCGGGCCGTCCTTGCGAACGAGTACCACGTCGGAAGTCATCGAGCGCGCCTTTCCTCGCTGGTGTAGCCGACGCTAGCACCCTTGACGGAAGAACGGAACGGGTGTTCACTCCTTGAATATGGCCTACCGGCGCACACCCGCCGTCCAGGAACGTCTGGACGCTCTCCGCACCACCCTCATCGATTCCGCGATCGGGCTGATCGCCCGCCACGGATACGCCGGGTGCTCGATCTCCGCGGTCGCGGCCGAGGCGGGGGTCGGCACCGGCACCGTCTACCGGCACTTCGCGAACAAGGGCGAACTGTTCGCGGAAGTCTTCCGCATCGTCTGCAGCCGCGAGGTGAGCGCCGCCGTCGAATCCGGCAACGCCGCCCGCGGCGCCGAAGGTCGCTGCGTCGCTGCGGTATCCGCCTCCGTCGGCACGTTCGCCGAACGCGCGCTGCGCGCACCCACCCTGGCGTACGCGCTACTCGTCGAACCTGTCGACCCGCAGGTCGACACCGAACGCCTCCTGTTCCGCGAGTCCTTCCGCGACGCCCTCGCGGTCGCGATCGCCGCCGCCGTCGAGGCCGGGGAGATCCCGGAACAGGACGCGTCGGTGACCGCAGCCTGCATCGTCGGCGCCATCGGCGAAGCGCTGATTCTGCCCCTCGCCCGCGGTGCCGCCGACGGCGCGATCATCCCCGCCCTGCTCACCTTCACCCTTCGATCCCTCGGGAGCCCGACATGAGTGCCACACACGAGGTCGTCAACCAGGCGCCGCCACTGGTCGATTTCGACGCGGCCGATTACCCACCGATCCTCGAAGCGCTGCAACGCGAAGGCGCCCACGACGCGCTCGAGGAACTGCACGACGTCGGACGCCTCGCCGGAAGCGAGGATGCCCAGCGCTGGGGTGATCTCGCCGAGGCGCACCCTCCCGTCCTGCGCACCCACGACCGCTACGGCAACCGCATCGACGAGGTGGAGTACGACCCCGCGTACCACCAGCTGATGACCACCGCAGTCGAGATGGGCCTGCACGGCGCACCGTGGGCCGACCCGCACCCGCGCGCCCACCTGGTCCGGGCCGCGAAGATGGCGGTGTGGGGCCAGGTCGACGCCGGACACGGCTGCCCGATCTCCATGACGTACGCCGTCGTCCCCGCCCTGCGCCACCACCGTGATCTGGCGGAACAGTACGAACCGCTGCTCACCGCCCGGGTCTACGATCCGGCGCTGCACCCACCGCTGACCAAGGCCGGACTGATCGCCGGGATGTCGATGACGGAGAAGCAGGGCGGCTCCGACGTCCGCGCGGGCACCACCCGCGCGGTGCCGCAATCCGACGGCAGTTACCTCCTGACCGGCCACAAGTGGTTCACGTCGGCGCCGATGTCCGACGTGTTCCTCGTGCTGGCGCAGGCCCCCGGCGGACTGTCGTGTTTCTTCCTCCCCCGGGTGCTGCCGGACGGCACCCGCAACCGGATGCACCTGCAGCGCCTCAAGGACAAGCTCGGCAACCATTCCAACGCCAGCAGCGAGGTCGAGTACGACGAGGCGGTGGCCTGGCTGGTCGGCGAGGAAGGCCGCGGCGTTCCGACGATCATCGAGATGGTCAACATGACCCGGCTCGACTGCACCATCGGCACCGCCACCGGCATGCGTGTCGGCACCGCGCAGGCCGCGCACCACGCCGTGCACCGCAGCGCATTCGGCGCCCACCTGGTGGATCAGCCGCTGATGCGGAACGTGCTCGCCGACCTCGCCGTCGAGTCGGAGGCGGCCACGACCGTCGCCCTGTGGCTGGCCGCGCTCACCGACCGGGCGACCGCCGGCGACGAGCACGCGAACACCCTGCGTCGCATCTCGCTGGCGGTCAGCAAGTACTACGTCTGCAAGCGCGGCCCGATCCACGCCGCCGAGGCCCTGGAATGCCTGGGCGGCAACGGGTACGTGGAGGAATCGCGGATGCCGCGGTTGTACCGGGAGGCTCCCCTGCTGTCGGTGTGGGAGGGATCCGGCAACGTCGCCGCCCTCGACACTCTGCGTGCGATGGCGAAACAGCCGGAGACGCTTCAGGTCTTCTTCGACGAACTCGATTCCACCGCGGGAGCCGACACGCGACTCGACACCGCCGTCGCGGATCTGAAGGCGAGTTTCGGCGATCTCGACACGCTCGAGCACCGGGCCAGGCGCATCGTCGGCGACATGGCGCTCGCCCTCCAGGGGTCGCTGCTGATCCGCCACGGACACCCGGCGGTGGCCGACGCGTTCTGCGTCAGCCGGCTGTCCGGCGACTGGGGCACCGTGTTCGGGACGCTGCCGGCCGGCGTCGACACCGCCGCCATCATCGACCGCGCCACTCCCAAGGTGGGGTCGTGACCGGCCGCGACGACCACGCCGGCACCCGTCCGGCGGCCTGGCGCGACGGCTGGGACGAGGGCGGCGACTCCCTGTTCGCGGGTCGTGAACCGGACCGGGCGGACGACGCGGCGGAGTATCGAACCCTCACCTACGAGGTGACCGGGCGGATCGCCCGGATCACGTTCAACCGTCCCGACCACGGCAACGCGATCACCGCCGACACTCCTGGCGAACTCGCCGCCACCGTGGAACGCGCCGACCTCGATCCCCGCGTCCACGTGATCCTGCTGTCGGGGCGCGGGAAGGGATTCTGCGGCGGATACGACCTGGGCATCTTCGCCGAGAACGGCGGCCACACCGACGAGGAACCGGACCGCACGACGGGCACCGTGCTCGATCCGATCGTTCAGGCGCGCAACCACAATCCGTTCGGCAACTGGGATCCGATGGCCGACTACGCGATGATGAGCCGGTTCAACCGCGGTTTCGCGAGCCTGCTCCACGCGAACAAGCCGACGGTCGCGAAGATCCACGGATTCTGCGTGGCCGGCGGCACCGACATCGCGCTGTATTGCGACCAGATCGTCGCCGCGGACGACACGAAGATCGGCTATCCGCCGACCCGGGTATGGGGTGTGCCTGCTGCGGGAATGTGGGCGCACCGCCTCGGCGACCAGCGGGCGAAGCGACTCCTCCTCACCGGCGACTGCATCACGGGGCGGCAGGCGGCGGAGTGGGGTCTGGCGGTGGAGTCGGCGCCCGCGGAGGACCTCGACCGGCGCACCGAGGACCTCGTCGAGCGGATCGCGAGGATGCCCGTCAATCAGCTGATGATGGTGAAACTCGCACTGAACAGCGCGCTACTGGCGCAGGGCGTCGCCAACTCGACGACAGTGAGCACCGTCTTCGACGGCATGTCCCGGCACACCCGCGAGGGGTACGCGTTCCAATTACGCTCGGCCACCGCCGGATTCCGTGAGGCCGTCCGCGAACGCGACGAGCCGTTCGGCGATCACAAGTCGCAGCAGTCGCAACCTGGATCCTGATCGACCGCGCGACCACCGACCGGCGCGGGGCAGCAGGTGTCGCCCTGCCACGCGTCGACGCCTTCCTTCACGGCGATGACCGCAATCACCAGGGCGGCGATCGGATCGGCCCACGACCAGCCGAGGGTGCTGTTGAGCAGCAACCCGACGAGCAGCACCGCGGACAGGTACGTGCACAGCAGCGTCTGTTTGGAATCGGCGACCGCCGACAGGGAACCGAGTTCACGACCGGCCCGGCGCTGCGCCCAGGACAGGACCGGCATCACGGCCAGACTTGCTGCGGCCAGTACGATTCCGACCGTCGAGTGCTGCGCCTCACCGACCCCCAGCAGTGACCGCACCGCGTCGACGCTCACGTACGCGGCGAGCCCGAAGAACGAGAACGCGATGACTCGGAGCGCGACCTTCTCCCGCGACTCGGGATCGCGTCCCGCGAACTGCCAGGCGACCGCGGCCGCCGACGACACCTCGATCACCGAATCCAGGCCGAACCCGATCAACGCCGTCGACGACACCCGTGCGCCCTCGGTGAGTGCCACGATCGCTTCGATCACGTTGTAGGAGATCGTCGCGGCCACGAAGAACCGGATCCGGCGGGACAGGACCTGCCTGCGTTCGCCGGACGGTCTGGTGGGCATTCCGAGTTCGGACGCCATCAGCAGCAGCCTTCGGTCTCCGCGTCCGGGCAGCAGGACGGATCGACCGCGAGCACCAGACCGAGCAGGTCGTCGAGGGCACGTGCGATCCGCGGGTCGGCGAGTTCGTACCGGCTCCGCCGACCCTCCGGCACCGCGACGACCAGACCGCACCCACGCAGGCACGACAGATGATTCGACAGGATCTGCCGGGATACCCCGATCTTCTCGGCCAACTCCGATGGATACCCGGGCCCGGACCGCAGGCTCAGCAGAATCTGCGTGCGGGTGGTGTCCGACAGCGCGTATCCGAAACGCGCGAGGGCGTCCCGGTGGACCAGCGTCTCCATAATTCTTACTGTACAGCTATTTCTGTATTCAGGAAATCGTGAATCAATGGTGGAGACTCACGGTTCGGCCTGCTCCGACGCGGCGGCGGCGCGGGCCATGAGGAGGTTCCGTTCACGGCGCGTCGGTGCGGTCGCCGCGGCGTCCTCGAGGGTCCGGGCCGCCTCGCCGTAGCGGCCGAGGCGTTCGAGGACTTCGCCCCGCACGGCGCCGTAGAGGTGCAGGCGCGCCAGCCGAGGGTCGTCCCGCACGGCATCGAGCGCAGCGAGCGCGGCCTCGGGCCCGTCCGAATGCAGCAACGCCACCGCACGATTGAGTTCCACCACCGGCGACGGCGCCACCTGCGCCAGCGCGTCGTACAGGGCGACGATCGCCTCCCAATCGGTGTCCTCGAAACGTGGCGCCCTGGCATGACACCCGGCGATCGCGGCCTGCAACGAATAGGGGCCCAGCGGGCGGCCGAGCCCGACAGCCCGCTCCAGCGCGGCATTGCCGTGCGTCAGAAGGGTTCGGTCCCACCGCGACCGGTCCTGATCCTGCAGCAGGACTGGCTCACCGTCGACGCCCACCCGGGCGGCGAACCGTGAAGCCTGCAACTCGGTGAGCGCCACCAGTCCGTGCACCTCCGGTTCCCGCGGTAGCAGGCCGGCGAGGACACGGGCGAGCCGCATAGCCTCCGACGCGAGGTCACGCCGAATCCAGTCCTCGCCCGACGTGGCGGAGTACCCCTCGTTGAACACCAGATAGACCACCTCGAGCACCGCCGCCAACCGCGCCGGAAGTTCCTCGCGTACAGGCACTTCGAACGGCACCTTCGCCTCCGACAGCGTCCGCTTGGCCCTGCTGATCCGCTGCCCCATCGTCGCCGAGGGGACGAGGAACGCCCGCGCGATCTCGTCGGTGCGCAGACCCCCGACCAGGCGAAGGGTCAACGCCACCCGCGATTCCCGGGGAAGCACGGGATGACACGCGACGAAGACCAGAGCCAGCAGGTCATCCTCCACGCCGTCGACGGCGTCCGGCGCCGGCATGGCGCTCGGCGGTTGCGCGGACGGGTCGACGGCGATCTCCGTGTACTTCGACTGCCGCGACCGGTCACGGCGAATGCGGTCGATCGCCTTGTGCTTGGCCGTGGCCGTCAGCCACGCACCCGGTTTGTCGGGAACGCCCTGCTCCGGCCACTGTTCGAGCGCGAGCACGAACGCATCCTGAGCGATCTCCTCGGCGATCCCGACGTCACGGACGAGGCGGGTGAGCGACGCGATGAGGCGCGGCGACTCCATGCGCCACACCGCCTCGACCGTGCGCTGGACGTCCACCGAACTCAGCCGTTCGGGTGCTGCTCACGGATCCGCTCCGCCAGTGCGGCTTCCTTCTCCCGCAGTTCCGGAGTGAACTCGTCACCGAAATCCTCCGACTCGAAGATCGGCCGCACCTCGATCAGCTGGCGCAGTCCGGTGCCGGGGTCGGCTGGGCACTTCTTGACCCACTCGATCGCCTCCTCGAGGGATCGCACCTCCCAGATCCAGTAGCCCGCGATGATCTCCTTCGACTCGGTGAACGGGCCGTCGACCACCGACGTCGTGCCGCCCTCGAACACCACCCGCGCGCCGGCGCTGGTCGGCTTGAGACCCTGGCCGTCGAGCATGATGCCCGCGTTCACCAATTCCTCGTTGTACGCACCCATCGCCGCCAGCATTTCCTCGGTCGGGGCGATCTTGTCTTCGTCGGCACCTGCACCCTCGATCATCACCATGACTCGCATGATTTCCTCCTCGATTGTGGTCGGTCCCGGCCTTCGTGCCGTGGACTCACACAGTACGTCGAACGGACTACCCCCAATTTCGACATTCGCACCCGTGAGTACTTATCAACCGCCCGCGGTTAACAAGTACTCACGGGCGGGGACTGCAACACGATGCAACGCTTGCCGCTCGCCCCACTCCGGAGTGTGCTGTATGTCACACACCAAGCGAAGGAGAGGTACATGACACAGACGGTCCAGCCGACTGCGGTACAAACGTCCCTGACACCTCAGGAACGAGTCGACCTGTGGTTGGCGAGCTTCGAATCCGCTCTCGCCGCGCGTGACGTCGACCGCGCCGCGGGCATGTTCGCAGTCGACAGCTTCTGGCGCGACCTGGTGGCGTTCACCTGGAACCTCAAGACGGTCGAGGGACGCGACGCCGTCGCCGCGATGCTCCACGCACGCCTGGACGACACCGACCCCGTCAACTTCCGCACCACCGAGACACCGGACGAGGCCGACGGCGTCACCTCGGCATGGATCGAGTTCGAGACCGCGACGGGCCGGGGCAAGGGACACCTGCGCCTGAAGGGCGACGAGGCCTGGACCTTCCTCACCACCATGCAGGAGTTGAAGGGCCACGAGGAACGCCGCGGACGGAACCGCGTCAAGGGTGCCGTCCACGGCTCCGGCGGCGACACCCTGAGCTGGGCGGAGAAGCGGGAAATCGAGGAGCGGGAACTCGGCTACACCCGCCAGCCGTACGTTCTGGTGATCGGCGGCGGCCAGGGCGGCATCGCGCTCGGCGCGCGGCTGCGCCAACTCGGTGTCCCGGCCATCGTCGTGGACAAGAACGAACGCCCCGGCGACCAGTGGCGCAACCGGTACAAGTCGCTGTGCCTGCACGACCCGGTCTGGTACGACCACCTGCCCTACATGCCGTTCCCGGACAACTGGCCGGTCTTCGCGCCGAAGGACAAGATCGGCGACTGGCTCGAGATGTACACCAAGGTGATGGAGATTCCGTACTGGTCGTCCACCACCTGCACGTCCGCGACGTTCGACGAGGAGACCAAGGAGTGGACCGTCGTCCTCGACCGCGACGGCGAGGACGTGGTGCTCCACCCGAAGCAGCTGGTGCTCGCGACCGGCATGTCGGGCAAGCCGAATGTTCCGTCGTTCCCGGGCCAGGACGTCTTCCGGGGCGAGCAGCACCATTCGAGCCGGCACCCCGGTCCGGATGCCTACGTGGGCAAGCGCGTCGTCGTCGTGGGTGCCAACAACTCGGCTCACGACATCTGCAAGGCGCTGTTCGAGAACGGCGCCGACGTGACGATGCTGCAGCGGTCGTCCACCCACATCGTGAAGTCGGAGTCCCTGATGGATCTCGGCCTCGGCGACCTCTACTCGGAGCGCGCTGTCGCGGCGGGAATGACGACGGAGAAGGCCGACCTCACGTTCGCGTCGCTGCCGTACAAGATCATGCACGAGTTCCAGATCCCGATCTATCAGAAGATCGCCGAACGGGACAGGGACTTCTACGACCGCCTGGAAAAGGCCGGATTCCAGCTCGATTTCGGTGACGACGGCTCCGGTCTGTTCATGAAATACCTGCGCCGCGGATCCGGCTACTACATCGACGTCGGCGCGTCCGAACTCGTCGCAGACGGCAGCATCCACCTCGTGTCCGGGCAGGTCGACCACCTCACCGAGGACGCCGTGGTTCTCACCGACGGGACGGAATTGTCTGCCGACCTCGTCGTCTACGCCACCGGCTACGGGTCCATGAACGGGTGGGCCGCCGACCTCATGGGTCAGGAAGTGGCCGACAAGGTCGGAAAGTGCTGGGGCCTCGGCTCGGACACCACCAAGGACCCCGGACCATGGGAGGGCGAACAGCGCAACATGTGGAAGCCGACGCAGCAGGAAGCGCTGTGGTTCCACGGCGGCAACCTGCACCAGTCGCGGCATTACTCGCTGTACCTCGCTCTGCAGCTCAAGGCCCGGCACGAGGAGATCCCGACACCGGTGTACGGGCTGCAGGAGGTGCATCACCTCAGCTGATCGGCCCTGATATGCAGCGGCGCCCTCACTCGTCGAGTGAGGGCGCTGTTGAATCGTGATACCGCTTACCTCGCTTCGAGGACCCCGGTCATCTGTGTGACGGTTTTGGCCGCGAGCACCTCGAATGCGAGGCGGGCGACGGGGTCGGCGAATCGCGCCAGGCCGGTGAATTCGAGATGGGCGCGGTAGGTGATCGACGTGGAGGCGTCGTCCACCTTCTCGAACGCCAGATCGTCCGACGTGGCTGCGGTGCCGTTGCGACCCTCGAAGACGATGTGATCGGGGTCGTCGCGGGTCATGCGGTAGGTGAGTTCGGTGGTGCGGCCGAAGAACGACGACACGTTGTGCCATTCCGTGCCCACCGCCACCGGACCGGGGGTGGTCTGCTCGCACGTGTCGGTCCCGGGATCCCAGGCCTCGGTGTTCGCGAAGTCGCGCAGGTACGCGACAACTTTCTCGAGCGGTGCGGCGACGGTGAACGTTCTACTGACCTCGGCCACTCGGGCCTCCTATACGCAGTCGCGGCAGATCAGCTGTCCACCCTCTTCGGACGCGAGACGCGACCGATGATGGACCAGGAAGCAACTACTGCAAGTGAATTCGTCCGCCCTCTTCGGAACGACGCGGACAGTGAGTTCCTCACCGGACAGGTCGGCGCCGGGCAGTTCGAAGGACTCCGCCGTGTCGGTCTCCTCGACGTCGACGACGGACGACTGCGAGTCGTTCCTCCGTGTCTTCAGTTCTTCGAGCGAGTCCGCGGCGAGTTCGTCGTCGACGGTAACCCGTGGTGCGTCGTAGTCGGTTGCCATGACTTCCTCCCTTTGGCTCATGTTCCCCGTGTCGTGAAATTCCACACTTGCGGGGCACGGTTGCTAGACAACGCACCGATCCCGCGTTTTGTTCCCGGGCGGCCACAGCTCACCGCGTGATTGCGGGATGCCCGTTCCGGGTACCACTCAATCAGCCGATCGGAAGGTGGTCAGTTGATGACGAGTGCCCACGACGAGCTCGGCAATCCCGTGCCGGACCCGGAGCCGGTGCCGCCGGATCCGAGCCCTCCGCCCGTCCCGCCGACGCCGTCGCCGCCTCACCCGTTTCCGCCCGAGCCGGGGCCGGAACCTGCACCTCCCGAGCCCGGGCCGCAACCGGGGCCGCCGGAACCTCCGGGACCTCCGCAGCCCCCGATTCCCGAGCCGACTCCGCCGTTTCCGCCGCAGATGCACGGCCGGGACCACTCCCTGTAGGTTAGCCTCACCTACAGGGAGGTATGTGGATGCGAACGCTCGACCGTCGCAAGTTCCTGAGCGTGAGCGCCGGGGTCGGCCTTGCCGTCGTCGCCGCAGCGTGTTCCTCGGGAACCGCAGCAGACACCGAAGGCGGCACCCGGACGGTGACGCACAAGAAGGGAACGACCGAAGTCCCGGACAACCCTCAGCGCATCGTCACGGTCGGCTACTCCGACCAGGACACGCTCCTCGCGTTCGGACGTCAGCCGGTCGGCGTCACCGACTGGTACGGCGACTACCCGGACGCCACCTGGCCCTGGTCCCAGGACGCGCTGAGCGGGACGCACCCCGAGGTCTTCAACCGCGGACAGTTCACCGGTGAGGCCAATTTCGCGTACGAGGCCATCGCGAAACTCGATCCCGACCTGATCCTCGCGCTGTACATCGACGTCGACGACGACGCGTATCAACGACTCTCGGCCATCGCGCCCACCGTGACGACGTCGCCGGACTACCCCGATTTCGGCATGCCGTGGCAGGACGCCGTCCGGATCGTCGGCACCACCCTCGGCGAGGACGAGAAGGCGAACCACCTCGTCGCCGGCGTGGACGACCTGGTGGCGCAGCAACGCGCCGCCCACCCCGAGTTCGAGGGCAAGACGGTCGCGGTCGCCGAACTGGGCGACTCCGGCACGTTCTACGTCCGCTCCCCGAACGACCCTCGTTCACGCCTGATGACGTCGCTCGGGTTCGTCGTCCCGGAGCGGATCGCGCAACTCGCAGGCGATCAGGATGCGTTCACCATCAGCAAGGAGCAGTTCGACATCGTCGACGTCGACGTCCTCGTCTGGAACGTGGGCAGCAGTCCCGGCGCCGAAGCGAAGATCACCGCCGACCCCGCCTATCAGTCGCTACCGGTGGCAAAGGCGGGGCGGGCCGTGTTCGTCGACGACCCCACCGTCTCCGGCGCGCTCACCTGGGGCACCGTCCTCAGCCTCCCGTACGCCGTCGAGGCACTCGTACCGAAACTGTCGGAGGCCGCCGCCAAACCGGCCTGACGCCGCGCTCACCCGGACTGGTCTTCGAGCCGGGTGAGCGCCACCAGCGTTCGGACCCCGTGAATCATGGCGCGCTCGTCGAGGTTGAAACCCGGCTGGTGCAGTTCCTGCCGGGTGCCGGTCCCGTCCCACACGCCGAGTCTGGCCATCGCGCCCGGAACCTTCTCCAGGTACCACGCGAAATCCTCGCCGCCGCTGGACTGATGGGCCTCGGCCAGGTGGTCGAAGCCGACGACCGATTCGATCGCCTCCCGTAGGTCGGCGGTGCAGTCGGGATCGTTGACGACGGGCGGGACGCCCTGCAGATAGGAGAGTTCGTACCGCACGTTGTACGGCGCGAGCAGGTGACCGATCGTGTCCGTGACCAGCGGTTCGAGCGAGGCCCACGTCTCGCGGGACGCGCTGCGCAGGGTGCCGACCAATTCACCCGACTCGGGAACGGAGTTCGCGACCTGCCCGGCGGCCACCTTCCCCCAGGTGAGGACGGTCGCGGTCCGGGCATCGATCCGGCGGTCGAGCACGGACGACAGACCGGTCACCAGGACGGCCGCAGCGTGGATCAGATCGCCGGTCAGATGGGGTCGCGCGGTATGTCCCCCCGCCGACCACAACCGCACCGTGACAGAGTCGTTGGACGACGTGATCGGCCCGGTCCGGGTGGCCAGTTTGCCGACCTCGAGATTCGGATCGCAGTGCAGTGCAAAGATTTTCGACACCCCGTCGAGTGCGCCCGCGGCGATCGTGTCGACCGAGCCGCCGGGGGTCGTCTCCTCCCCGGGCTGGAAGACGAGCCGGACCCGGGACGGCGGCGGGTATTTCGCCAGGACGGATGCCGCCCCCATCAACATGGTGGTGTGGGCGTCGTGACCGCACGCGTGTGACACCCCGGGCACCCGCGACTCGAACGGGAGACCGGTCGTCTCGGCGATCGGCAGCGCGTCGAGGTCGGCGCGCAGCGCAATGCACTCGCCCGTGTCCGGACCGACATCGCACCACAGGCCCGTTCCGCCGGGCAACAGGACGGGTGCGAGCCCCAGACCGACGAGGTGGGCGCGCACGACGCCGGTGGTCCTGCGTTCCTCGAACGACAGTTCCGGGTGCGCGTGCAGATCCCGGCGCCACTCGATCAGCTTCTTCTCGTCGAGCTCCGTCGACTCCGTCCAGTTCATGTCGGCGGTGTCGCCGCGGTCCCAGAACCGCGCGCTCCAATATCGCCGGGTTCGGCCGGCACCGGTCGACCTCGGGCCGAGCTCGCGCGGCGCGGGTGGCGCCTCCACTTCGGGAAGGTGCTCGGAGCGGCCCGCCGTCTCCGCGAGCAGCAGATCGACCACGTCGGTGAGCCGGCCACGGCGACCGAGCGCCTGACGTTGCCGGGCGGCGGAGCTGCCGTGGGCGGTGGCCTCGGCGGACAGCTCCACCACGGTGTCCCAGTCGCCGGTCTCCTCGAGCTGCGGCCGCAGCGAATTCACGAAGTCGCCGACGAGTTCCGCCGCAGGACGGGCCTGCGGAACCGTCACGTCGACGAGGTCCTCCTCCAACCCCGACCGCGCCGCCCGCCACAGTGCCGCCCTGGTCAGGGTGGGGACGACCTCCACGCCCTTCGTCCCGGCGCGCAAACCCTCCACCTCGCGTTCCACGAGCGCACGGAACAGTGCGGCGACGAGCACGACCGTGTCCAGTCGCGGGCAGCTGTCGCACACCCGCAACTCCAGGGTCGGAAGTTTCACCGACGGCCGGACGTCGAAATACGCCATACCGGGGTCACTGATCACCCCACTGGCGACCAGGTCGTCGATCAGGGTGCCGTATTCGGCAGCCGAGGAGACCGGCGCGGCCGGACCGGTGCTCGGCCAGCGCAACCACAGCAGGGTCCGCGCGCTGGCATAGCCGGTGTCCGCACCGTCGGACCGGAACGGGGAACTCGCGCTGAGCGCCAGGAGGACGGGCATGTGCGGAGCGACGCGATGCGCGACCTGCACGGCCTCGTCGCGGTCGGGCAGGTCGACGTGAACCTGCGTGCCGCAGATCAGCTGCTCGCGGGCGAGCACCTGGTAGTCCGCGAGCATGCGCCGGTAACGCTGCGTCCCCGTCACGTGCATCTCGGCGGGCAGCGCCAGCGGCATCGAGCCCGCGGCCGCCACGCCGATGCCGAGCCCCTCGGCCGCGTCGATCAGCACTGTCCGGTGCCGCTCCAGGTCGTTCCGCAGGCCGGCGAGGTCGGCGTACACACCACTGTTGACCTCGACGACGCACTGCTGGAGTTCGTCGACGAACACCCCGTCGGGAAGTCGTGCCAGCAACTCCGGCGCGCGGGTGGTCAGGCGCCGGGTCTTGCGATCGATGAGGTGGAATTCCTCCTCGACGCCCACTTTCCGTGGGTCGCTGGCGAGCACGATGTGCCTCTATTTCTCTGTGGCACCCTCGGTGTCGTCGAAGAACGCCCAGGTGCCGTCCTCGTCGACTTCCATCCGCCATCCGAGTTCGGAATTGTCTGCGCGAACGTCGACGAACCATGCGTGCGCGTCACCGGCGCTCGGGATCTCCTTCGTCTCGACGACACTGCCCTGGGGATCGATCACTCGGTATTTCGCCATGGTCGACGGGTTCCCCGCCCGCCCCGGTCTGAACCATCGGACGGAATATCCCGTCCGCCCGCGCAGTTACATCATCTAATTGATGGTTCAACTATCACGAGGAGTGGTGGCATGGAACTCGGGTTGACGACGTTCGCCGAGGTCGGTTCCGGCGGAACCGGGGCGGTGTCCCCGCGGCAGCGCCTGAAGGATCTGCTGGAAGAGGTCGTCCTCGCCGAGCAGGTGGGCCTCGACGTGTACGGCGTCGGTGAGCACCACCGCGCGGACTTCGCCGCGTCGGCACCCGCGGTCGTGCTGTCGGCCGCCGCCGCCCGGACGTCCCGCATCGCATTGACCAGCGCGGTCACCGTCCTGAGCTCCGACGACCCGGTGCGGGTGTTCGAGGAATTCGCCACCCTCGACCTGATCTCCGACGGGCGTGCCGAGGTGATGGCCGGTCGCGGCTCGTTCACCGAATCGTTCCCGCTCTTCGGTTACGACCTGGCCGACTACGACGAGCTGTTCGTCGAGAAACTCGGCCTGCTACTCGCCCTTCGCGACTCGGAGACCGTGAACTGGTCGGGACGGCACCGGGCGGCGCTGACGGACCAGTCCGTCTACCCACGGCCCGAACGTCCCCTTCCCATCTGGGTCGGGGTCGGCGGCAATCCCGAGTCGGTGGCCCGCGCCGGACTGCTCGGCCTGCCGATGGCGCTCGCGATCATCGGCGGACAACCCGCCCGATTCGCACCGCTGGCCGACCTGCACCGCCGTGCGGTGTCGGAGGGTGGGCACGAACCGCAGCCCATCGCCGTCCACGCGCACGGTTACGTCGCGGACACCGAGGACCGGGCGGTGTCGGAGTTCTACCCGTCGTACGCCGCGGCCATGACCGGCCTCGGACGCGAACGCGGGTGGGCACCGATGAACCCGCAGGCATTCGACGGTCTGCGCGGACCCGGCGGTTCGCTCGTGCTCGGCAACCCCGAGCAGGTGGCCGAGAAGATCGTCGGCATGCGCGACACCCTGGGCATCGAACGGTTCATGCTGCACCCCAGCGTCGGGCCGCTGCCCCACGACAAGGTGATGCGCGCGATCGAACTGCTCGGCACCAAGGTGGCCCCGCTCGTCGAGCAGGCGTGATTCCTGCGGTGGCGGTGCGTTAACCCGTACCGTCACCCATCACCGCGCCCTCCCGTCGTGGGTCCGCGCCGCCGACCCACCCCGAGTCCTGGCGCTGCAGCGCACTGAGCCCACTGGACTGCGGCGCGACCGACACCTGGTGACCCATCGCCCGCAACTGCACGATCAACGGGTCGTCGGCGCCGTCGTTGGCCGCATTGATGTTCGGATGCTCTCCGCCGACGCCGGTGACCGGGGTGTTGGCGGCCCCGAAGTCGACCGCCGACACCGCCTGCTGCGGGTTCAGACCCCAATCCAGCATTCCCACCAGCGTTTTCACGACGAACTGGATGATCACCGAACCGCCCGGCGACCCCGTCACGTACTGGACGTCCCCCCGCGAACCGTCGCTGCCGCGGTCGAAGACGAGCGTCGGGGCCATCGAACTGCGGGGCCGTTTACCCGGTTCGACGCGGTTGGCGAGCGGCGTCCCGTCCGGTCCGACGGGCTGGGCCGAGAAGTCGGTGAGCTGATTGTTGAGCACGAAGCCGTCCGTCATGTGGAACGAGCCGAATGCCGATTCCACCGTCGTCGTCATCGACGCGACGTTGCCGTACCGGTCGGCGATCGAGATGTGGCTGGTGCCGTGTTCCTTGTCCTGCGGCTGCACACCGAGCGGGACCGGACCGAAGTCTCCGGGTTGCGCGGTGCCCATGCTCTTGCCGGGGTCGATGAGGCCGGCCCGCTGCTTCAGGTAGTCCTCGTTCAGCAGTGTGTCGAGGGAATTGCCCGGCAGCGGAACGAAATCGGAGTCCGCGACGTACTTGTCCCGGTCGGCGTACGCCAGTCGCTCCGCCTCGGAGATGAGATGCACGGCCTCCGCCGTCGGCTTTCCGCCGTTGTCGTCGAGGTTCGTGGGCCCGTACTCCGACAGGTCGAAGTTCTCCAGGATGCCGAGCGTCGCCGCGACCGCGGTGCCGCCGGACGACGGGTTGGGCATGCCGCAGATCTCGTGGTCCCGATACGGCGTGCACAGCGCCGTCCGTTTCTTCGCCTGGTAGTTCGCGAGGTCGTCGAGAGTCATCTGTCCGGGGGTGCGCCCGCCCGACGCCGTCGCCGTCGCATCGACGATGCCCTGGGCGATGGCCCCGGTGTAGAAGGCGTCGGCACCGCCCGCCGCGATCGCACCGAGCGTCTTGGCCATGGCCGGGTTCGTCAGCTTCGTGCCCGCCGGTTTGGGGCTGCCGTCCGGGTTGAGGAAGTATGCCTTCGACGGCTCGTCGAGCGCCAGATCGGGTGCGGACTCGGCGATCTGCCCGGCCATCCGGGGGCTGATCTCGAGTCCCTGGTCCGCGAGCGAGATGGCCGGGTCGAACAGTTCCCGCCACTCGTCCCGGCCGTGTTCGCGGTGCGCCAGCTCGAGCATCCGCACCACCCCGGGAACCCCGATGGACCGCCCGCTCGCCCGGGCGTCGGGTTTGGGTTCGGTGCGGTCGGTGTCGCTGATCCAGCGGAGGTAATTCTCCGTCGCCGCCATCGGCGCGACCTCACGCCCGTCGTACGCCTCGACGCTCTTCTGCCCGGCGTCGTAATAGAGCAGGAACGCCCCGCCCCCGATTCCGGAGGACTGCGGTTCGACGAGCCCGAGAACGGTCTGGGCCACGATCAGCGCGTCGGCGGCCGTGCCCCCGTCCCGCAACACCTCGCACGCGGCCTGCGTCGACACGGGATTGGCGGTGGAGACCGCGTACGACGCGGTGTTCACCGGCACCATCCCGGAGCGGTACACCGTGGCGATCTCGGGGTTGGTCGCGAGGTTCTGGGTGGTCGGCGCCGGGCCCGGGGGCGGCGGCGCCTTGGCGATCGGGGTGCCGTTGGGAACGTCCGCACACGTGGCCGCCGGATCGCTCTGCGGTTCCTCGTCCGACGCGCACGCGGCCAGCATGCCGACGCAGAGAGCCGCGGCCAACGAGGCCCGAATTGCCGTTCCGATTCCCGTCACAGGACCCATCACCGAACCCTAACAGCGGGGATCCGGTGCCGACCGGCTAAAGACGAGGTCCGAAGTGCCGGGTGAGAATTCGGTAGCCGAGCTCATGGAGGTGGTGGTGCTCGGGCCACCGGTCGCGGGTCCACGCCGGGTCGGTGTGGGCGGCGGTGATCGCGGCGGTGGTGGACGCATGCAGATCGAACTCGAGATCCCGGCAGAGTTCCGCGACGGCATCCGGTTCCCGCGCATCGCCGAGCCGCCCGATCGTCCCGGCCACCTGGTCGTCCGCGTCGCGCAGGATCCGCCGGTACGAGCCCGGAAGCACGGTCCACAGCACAAGGAGCGCCACCGCCACGCCGAGAACGGTCTCGAGAAGCCGGTCCCGGGTGACCGCGACGAGGTCCACGTGCGTTCCGAGGCCGCCGAGAACCAACGCGAGCGGGGTGATGAACACCATCGCCAGGCCGTAGTTGCGGACGAGGAAGGCTTCCGTCCCCGCCATCAGGAGCGCGACGACGAGGACCAGCGCGGCCGCCGACAGGTCGAGGGTCGCGAGCGCGGCGAGCAGAGCGAGACCGAGCACCGTTCCGAAGAACCGGTGCAGCCCGCGGTACGTCCCCAGCACCCGGTCGGGACCCTGGTGCAGGATCATCGCCGCGGTGATCACGGCCCAGTCGGGCCGGGCGACACCGAGACCCAGCGCCAGGAGACCGGCCGCGGGGCACGCGACCAGCAGTCGCGCGACGATCGTCCAGGACCGGCCCCGGAGATGGGCCGCCCGCGCGAGCCGGTAGCGGATCGACGGCCTGGGCAGCGGTACCTGCGGCCGCAGGTCGTCTTCGTCGGAGGCGTGGTCCGCGTCGAGGCCATGCACCGTGGCCGCGCACCGCAGGTGTGCCGCACGCAACGTGCGGGTCAGTGGATGATCACGGCCGACGAGGGCGGCGTCGTGGAGGCACTGCCAGGCGGCGTGCAGCGACCGCACCGCGTCCCGGCGGGCATTCGGTGCGGGCGTGCCGGAGAGTGCGGCGTCGACCGCGGCGACCGCGGTCGCGACCGCGGCCCGCTCGGGGGTGCGTGGACGCGCGAGCAGCCCCGACATCGACACGAGCAACGCCGACACCGCACCGGCCGCCGCCCAGGACGTCACCTCCGGCAAGGAGACACCGAGGGCGGGCAGCGCGGACGAGATCTCCACCGTGAGCAGCGGAAGAAAGGCACCGGGCGCTCCGAGACGCAGCCCGTCGACGACGAAAGCGCAGACGGCCACCACGACGGTCATCGCGAGGACGAGCGCCATCCCCCACAGCGCGGAACCGCCCGCCGCGGTCGCGTCGTGAACGAACGCGCCGACCGCGGCGCCGACACCGGCCAGGAGCACCATCACGGCGGCGGCGATCGAGACCACCCGCCACCGCACCCGGTACGCCCTGCCCTCGCCGTAGACGACGGCGAAAGCTCCCAAAGTCGCCGTCGCGGCGACCGCAGAGTGTCCGAGCGCGACCCCCGCCAGCGCGGGCAGACACGCCGCCACCCCGGCGCGGACCACTCCCGGCCAGCGCCGACCCTTCTTGGGCACCCCCAGAAGCAACGACCGTGCCGGGGCCGGCGCAGGGATCGGCACACCGTGATCCCGAGACCCGGTTCCCTGATCCTGCGCTCCTACCGACACGACCACACAGACTACGAGCGGTCGAGTCACTCGAAACAGTCGATGAGGTGCATCTCACGTGGTTGCGCGGTGCCGATCAGGCGTGGGGGCGGTGGAGCGGGCGCCCGTACTCCGCGGCGAGCAGGCCGAGAGCGACGGCACCGGCGAGCAACCCGAAGTCGCGCAGTGCGACGTCGTAGTACCCGGACAGCGTGACCAGGTTGACGATGATTCCGGCCAGCCAGGCCGCGACGACCCAAGCGCCGATCCGCGGCGCCACGGCGACGAGGATTCCTGCGATCACTTCGATCACGCCGACGGCGTACATGCCCTGCTGCGCGGTCCCCGGCAGGATGCCGTCGATCCATGGCGCGAGGTAGGTCGGCCAGTCGGTGAGCCAGTTCGTGAACTTGTCCAGCCCGAACAGGATGGGCGCCACGGTGAAGACCGTGCGCAGCACGAGAAAGGCCTGATAGCCGGGGTCGGCCAGGGTGTGCGAACCGTGGCTGACCTCGTGGGGTGTGTTGGTAGCCATGACGACTCCTTCTAAAAACTATGTATCTTGACTATAGAATTCGCGGCGCAATTAAGTCAACGATTCTCGGTTTTACAATGGGTCCATGGACGACACTCCACGCTCGGACGTCTCGGCCGTCTCCTCGCTCGACGAGCCGGTGCGCAGGCGGGTGTACGACCACGTGCGCGCGCAGGCGACGCCGGTCAGCCGCGACGACGTCGCCGAGGCGCTGGGGCTCGCCCGCTCGACGTCCGCGTTCCATCTCGAGAAGCTGGCCGACGAGGGGCTGCTGGCCGTCGAGTTCGCGCGGCGCGGGGGGCGGTCGGGTCCGGGCGCGGGGCGGCCCGCCAAGCTCTACCGACGATCCGACCGTGAGTTCTCGGTACACCTGCCCGAGCGGGCGTACGCGCTCGCCGGCGAGTTGCTCGCCCGGGCGATCGAGGACGCGGATTCCACCGGCGCATCACCGCGGGCGGCCCTCTCCGCGCGTGCCCACGACTTCGGGCGCGGCCTCGGCGCCGACACGGGCTGCATGGACGACGATCTGCTCGCGGTGCTCGCGACGTGCGGTTACGAACCGCGCCGCTGCGACGGCACCCTCGTCCTGGTCAACTGCCCGTTCCACGCGCTCGCCCGGCAGCACACCGACATGGTGTGCGGAATGAACCTCGCGCTGCTGTCCGGACTGCTCGACGGCGCGGGATGCGAGGATCGCCGCGCCACGCTGGCACCCGCCGAGGGGTACTGCTGTGTCCGGATCGAAAGTGAGCAGCCCCCCGCACGTGAGTGACAAAGCGTGCCCCGGGACGCTTCGGCACTCACCTGGGGTTGGCGCCGACGACGACGGTGGCGTCCATCTCCTCCGAGGTCTCGATCCGGGTGATCAACCCGGCGTCCGCGAACGCCTCCGCGGTGAGCGGGGCCTGACCCGCACTGGTCTCGATCAATAGATGACCGCCCGGCGCGAGCCAGTCGCGTGCCCCGAGGGTCACCCGCCGCTGGATGTCGAGTCCGTCCGCGCCGCCGTCGAGCGAGACCCGCGGCTCGTGGAACCGGGCCTCCGGCGGCATCAACCGGATCGCGTCGGTGGGCACGTACGGGGCGTTGGCCACCAGGACGTCGATGCCTCCCCGCAGCGTGGTGGGCAACGGCTCGTACAGGTCGCCCTCGAACACCCGGCCTGGGTCCGGGACGTTGCGTCGCGCGCACCGGACGGCGGCGGCGTCGATGTCCACCGCATACAACTCGATGCCGTCGCCCGTCTCGGCGAGCGCCGCACCCACCGCGCCCGAACCGCAGCACAGGTCGACCACGACAGCGTGCGCGCCCGCGAGGGCGGCGGCCTGCTCGACGAGGAACGCGGTACGACGACGCGGCACGAACACCCGCGGATCGACCGCGATCCGGAGCCCGCAGAACTCGGCCCAGCCGAGGACGTGTTCGAGAGGGACGCCTGCGACGCGGCGGTCCAGCATCGACGCGAGTTCGTCGGACGTCCGGGCCGCGGAGACGATCAAACGGGCCTCGTCCTCGGCGAACACACAGCCGGCGGCGCGAAGCCTCGTGACGAGAACGAATTCGAGGGACGGTGAGAGAGACACTGACATGGGAGAGCCTTCCGGAATGCCGATGGGCGCTCTCCCGGTCACCTTATGTCGGTACGACCGCGCGGTCGCGGAGTGAGAGCACCCGACCTGAACGAACGGACACAGGTCTCACCTCCTCGATACGGATCCTGCTCGGAGTCGCCACACTACCTTCATCCGCGGTCGCCGGGCATCCGAATAACCGGAAGTGGTGTGGACCGGAGCAGCGGCGGGTATCCCATGTGACCTGCCCGAATTGACCAGGTAGATCGATCGATGGTGATGCTCGGACCGCTGCCTCCGCATGGTGGTGGCGGATACAATCGAGGTTTCCGCGCTATGTATGGCGGATCTCGGATAGGACCCCGATATGGCCGATCAGGCGAAGCTCCTCGACTATCTGAAGCGAGTGACCGCGGAGCTCTACCAAGCGCGGGAAAAGCTGCGCGAGGTCGAGGGTGTGAGCCGCGAACCGATCGCCGTCATCGGGATGGGCTGCCGGTTCCCCGGCGGGGTGCGATCGCCGCAGGACCTGTGGCAGTTGGTGGAGTCCGGCACCGACACCGTCGCCGGGTTCCCCGAGGACCGGGGCTGGGGCCTGGCGGACCTCTACGATCCGACGGCCGAGCAGGCCGGCAAGACATACACGGTGCAGGGCAGCTTCCTCGACGATCCGGCGGGGTTCGACCCCGAGGTCTTCGGCATCTCGCCGCGCGAGGCGCTGGCGATGGACCCGCAGCAGCGGCTTCTGCTGGAGACGAGCTGGGAGACGTTCGAGCATGCCGGCATCGATCCGCGGTCGATGCACGGCCACCAGGTCGGCGTCTTCACGGGGCTGTCCGGCATCGACTACGCGGCACGGGCGGGCGGCATGCCGCCCGAAGACCTCGAGGGGTACTTCATCACCGGCAACGCCATGAGCGTCGCGTCCGGCCGCGTGGCCTACAGCTTCGGCCTGAACGGGCCCGCGATCACGGTGGACACCGCGTGTTCGTCGTCGCTGGTGTCCATTCACCTCGCCATGCAGGCGCTGCGCAGCGGCGAGTGCGAGTTGGCGCTGGCGGGTGGGGCGACCGTCATGGCGACCCCCGCGGTGTTCGTGGAGTTCAGCCGCCAGCGTGGGCTCGCCCGGGACGGCCGGTGCAAGGCATTCTCTGCCGCCGCGGACGGCACGGCGTGGGGCGAGGGCGCGGGGATGGTCGCGTTGGAACGCCTGTCCGACGCAGAGCGCAAGGGTCGCCGGATACTGGCCGTCATCCGCGGCAGCGCCGTGAACCAGGACGGCGCCAGCAACGGCCTGACCGCCCCCAACCGGCAGGCTCAGGAGCGGGTGATCGCGCAGGCGCTGGCCAATGCGGGACTCGGCCCGGGCGACGTCGACGTGGTCGAGGCGCACGGCACCGGCACGAAGCTGGGCGATCCGATCGAGGCGTCCGCCCTGCTGGCCGGTTACGGACGCGACCGCCCCGCCGACCGGCCGCTGTGGCTCGGCTCGGTGAAGTCGAACCTCGGGCACACCCAGGCGGCCGCCGGCGTCGCCGGGGTGATCAAGATGATCATGGCGATGCGGCACGGCGTCCTGCCGCAGACTCTGCACGTCGACCGGCCGACCCCGCACGTCGACTGGTCCGCCGGTTCGGTGTCGTTGCTCACCGAGAACCGGGAGTGGCCGGCGTCCGATCGGCCCCGGCGGGCGGCGGTCTCGTCGTTCGGCATCAGCGGCACCAACGCGCATGTCGTCCTGGAGGAATCCCCACCGGTCGAGCCCACGGCGTCTGAATCAGTCTCTCCCCCGGACGAAGTCGTGGCCTGGTTCGTCTCGGGCCACACCGAGCTCGCGCTGCGCGCCCAGGCCGAGCGGTTGCGCGACTACGTCACCGAGCACCCGGGCCTGACGCCCGCCGCCGTGGCAGGCGCACTGCTGGGTTCGCGTGCCACGTTCGACCACCGCGCCGCCGTGATCGGCGCGCGGCCGCAGGGCCTGCTGAACGGCCTCGACGCGCTCAGCCGAGGCGCGCCCAGCGCCGACGTCGTCACCGGCGTGGCGTTGGAAGCCGGCGACCGGCCCGTGTTCGTCTTCCCCGGCCAGGGTTCGCAGTGGGTGGGCATGGCCACCGAACTCCTGGACACGTCGCCGGTGTTCGCCGACGCCGTGCGGGAGTGCGCCGACGCGCTGGCCCCGTACACCAACTTCTCGTTGCTGGACGTGCTGCGCGACCGTGATCCCGCGGCTCTGGACCGGGTCGACGTGGTGCAACCGGCGCTGTTCGCGATGATGGTCGGTCTCGCGGCATTGTGGCGTTCCCACGGCGTCGAACCGGCGGCCGTCGTCGGACATTCGCAGGGCGAGATCGCGGCCGCGTATGTCGCGGGCGCGCTGAGTCTTTCGGATGCGGCGCTCGTCGTGGCCGCGCGCAGCAGGGTGATCGGCGCGTCGGCCCGGCGTGGCGGCGGGATGGCCTCGGTGGCACTGCCGGCGGACATCGTGCGGGAGAAGATTCAGCCCTGGGCCGGCGCCGTCGAGGTCGCGGCGATGAACGGGCCGTCCGCGACGGTGATCTCCGGACCCGTCGACGCCCTCGACCTCCTGGTCGGCCAGTTGCAGGGCGACGGCGTCCAGGCCAGGCGGATCGCCGTGGAATACGCGTCGCATTGCGCGGACGTCTCCGTCCTGCGGGAACCCATTCTCGATGTCCTCGCGTCCATCACTCCCCGCCGGTCGCGAATTCCGTTCTACTCGTCGGTGACCGGTGGTGTGCTGGACGGCACCGCACTGGACGCGGACTACTGGTACCGGAACCTGCGACGGACGGTCCGCTTCGAGCAGGCGACGAGATCGCTGGCCGCGGACGGGTATCGACTGTTCGTCGAGTCGTGCAGCCACCCCGTCCTCACCGTGCCCTTGCAGGAAACCCTCGACGCGGCGGGCGTCGCCGGCCGCGCCATCGGGACCATCCGGCGCGACCGCGCGGGCCTGCGCCAGTTCACCGCCGCACTCGCCGAGGCACAGGTGTACGGACTGCACGTCGAGTGGGATCGGGTGAGCTGGGCGCGGCACGACGATCGGCAGCAGTGGGTGGACCTACCCACGTACGCTTTCCAGCACCGCCGCTACTGGCTGGAAAGTCCGGTTCCGCAGGGCGATTTCGCGTCGACCGGTATGGAAACCGGGGGGCATCCGATGCTCGCCGCGTCGGTCGAGCTCGGTGACGGCCGGGGCGCGGTGTTCACGGGTCTGCTGTCGCCACAACGCCTTCCGTGGCTGAGCGACCACGGTGTCAGCGGCACCGTCATTCTGCCGGGCACGGCTTTCGTGGAGCTCGCCCTGCACGCGGGGAACCGCGTGGGGTGCGGCAGGCTCGAAGAACTCGCCATCGAAGCACCCCTGGTGATTCCCGCCGAGGGTGAGGCGGCATTGCAGGTGAGCGTGCTCGCCGACGGTGAATCGGGCCGATCCACGGTGTCGGTGCACTCCCGGCCTGCCGATGCCGCGCAGGACACCCCGTGGACCCGGCACGCCACCGGAACGCTCACGGCCGCCGTCGACACCGCCGATTCCCCCGAACAGCAATGGCCGCCCGCCGATGCCACGCCGATCGACGTCCGGGGTCTGTACGACGTGCTCGACGAGGCCGGCTACGAATACGGCCCGGCCTTCCGCGGCCTCCGCGCGGCGTGGCGGCGAGGCGACGACCTGTTCGGCGAGGTGCGGCTGAGCGGAGAGGACCCTGCTGCTGCGGTCGCGGGATACGGAATCCACCCGGCGGTGCTCGACGCGGCGCTGCACGTGATTGCGCTCGGGGCCGCGGACACCGGTGTCCGGCTGCCGTTCGCCTGGGACAAGGTGCAGCTGCACGCCGTGGGCGCCACCGCCCTGCGCGTGCACGTCACCACGACCGGACCCGAGCGCTACCGGGTCTCCGCGTACGACGCGGCAGGCGGACCGGTGCTGACCGCCGAATCGCTGGCACTGCGGCCGCTCGGGGAGTCGGGTGTGCCCGCCGCCGGGGTCCGAGACAGCCTCTACCGCGTGGAATGGATGCCGGTGGGTGCGTCCAGCACGGCTCCGGCAGACCTGATGCCGCTCGAGGAGGCGCTTGCCGGCGGCGATCCGGAAGGTCGCGTGCTGTGGCTCGACCGCGAACCGGGCGACGAACCGGACACGCCGACTCGAGCACACACCGCCGCGGAGGCGACGTTGCGGGCGGTCCAGTCCTGGCTCCGCGAGGATCGCCTGGCCGAGACCCGGTTGCTGGTCACGACGAGGCTCGCGGTGGCGGTCCGCGACGACGATCCGGTCGACGACGTGTCAGCCGCCCCCGCGTGGGGACTGATCGGCGCGGTGCAGAACGAGCACCCGGACCGCATCACGCTGGTGGACCTGGACGTACACGCCGGTGACCCTTCGCTGATCGCCATGGCCCTGGCCTGCAACGAGCCTCAGCTGGCCATCCGGGACGGTGTACTGCTGGCGCCCATGCTCGCCGCGGTGACGCCCGCCGCGTCGGCACCCGAACCGGGACCCGCACGCTTCGGCCCGGACGGCACGGTCCTGATCACCGGCGGCACGGGAACTATCGGCAGACTGATCGCCCGCCACCTCGTCGCGCGGCACGGGGTGCGCCGTCTGGTGCTGACCGGCCGGCACGCACTCGATACCGAGAGTGCGGCCGAACTGCGTGCCGAGTTCGCCGAGTCGGAGGCGGAGGTCAGCGCTGTCGCCTGCGACGTGGCCGACCGCGCCGCGGTGGCCGCTCTCCTTGCCGGCATTCCCGACCTGTCCGGCGTGATCCACGCCGCCGGGGTGCTCGAGGATGCCACCGCCGCCACCCTGACCGAGGACCAGTTGCACGCCGTCCTTCGTCCCAAGGTGGACGGTGCCTGGCATCTGCACGAACTCACCCGGGACCGTGACGTGTCGGCGTTCGTGCTGTTCTCCTCCGCGGCGGGGGTGCTCGGCGGCGCAGGCCAGGCGAACTATGCGGCGGCGAATGTCTTCCTCGACGCACTCGCGCAGCACCGCCGTGCCCGCGGGCTGCCCGCGACGTCGATGGCTTGGGGACTGTGGGACCGGCCCAGCGGCATGACGTCCCATCTGAATGCGGCCGACCTCGACCGGTTGCAGCGCAGCGGCATCGACACCATCAGCCCGGAATCGGGTCTGGCCCTGTTCGACGCTGCCCTCGCCGTGAACCGTCCGTTGATCGTGCCGATACGGCTCTCGACGAGGGCCTCTCGATCCGAGGGCGAGTCGCTGCCACCGATCCTGCGCCGGGTGCTCGGCGTCCGTCGTCGCCGTGCCGCGGCGGCCGATTCTCCGACCGGCCTGGCCGAGGAGTTGCGGGCGCTGGACCCCGGGGAGCGGCACAGCCGGGTGCTCGACATCGTCACCACCCACGTGGCGGCTGTGCTGGGTCACGAAGGCAAGGAGGCGATCGACCCGGAACGTGCCTTCAAACAACTCGGTTTCGACTCGCTGACCGCCGTGCAACTGCGCAATCAACTGGCGACCGCCACGGGTGTGCGACTGGCCGCGACGGTGGTGTTCGACCACCCCACCGCGGACGCGCTGACCCAGGAACTGGTGGCGCGCCTGCTCGGGGACGATGCGGCTCCGCAGCCGGCCGGGCCGACACGTGCCCGCAGGGACGACGACCCGATCGTGATCGTGGGGATGGCGTGCAGATACCCGGGCAAGGTGTACTGCCCGGAGGACCTGTGGCGGCTCGTCCATGACGGCCGCAACGCCGTGGGCGCGTACCCCCACAACCGGGGCTGGAATCTCGACGAGGTGTACGACCCCGACCCGAACCGGGCCGGCACCACGTACATGAAGGAGGGCGGGTTCCTCTACGACGCAGACGAATTCGACGCCGCGTTCTTCGGGATCAGCCCGCGCGAGGCGATCGCGATGGACCCGCAGCACCGGCTGCTCCTCGAGAGCGCCTGGGAAGCCTTGGAACAGGCCGGAATCCGGCCGACCGCGCCCGGCCTCACCGACACCGGCGTGTACGTCGGGCTGATGGGCGGCGACTACGGCTTCCATCTGATGACTCAGCGCAACGTCGACGCCGAGGGCTATCTGATGACCGGGACGAGCAACAGCGTCGCGTCCGGCCGGATCTCCTACTCCCTCGGCTTCACCGGTCCCGCGGTCACCGTGGACACGGCCTGCTCGTCGTCGCTGGTGGCCATGCATCTGGCGGCGCGGGCACTCCGCGACGGGGAATGCGCGCTGGCGCTGGCCGGCGGGGCGACGGTGATGGCCACACCCGGTGTGCTGATCGAGTTCAGCCGCCAGCGCGGGCTCGCCTCGGACGGACGCTGCAAGCCGTTCTCCGACCGGGCCGACGGCACCGGGCTCAGCGAGGGCGCGGGAATGGTGGTGCTGGAGCGGCTCAGCGACGCCCGGCGCAACGGCCACCGGGTGCTGGCGATCATCCGCGGATCGGCGGTCAACCAGGACGGGGCCTCCAACGGATTGACCGCCCCGAACGGGCCGTCCCAGGAACGGGTCATCCGCCAGGCGCTGGCCGACGCCTCGCTCGGCCCCACAGACATCGACGCCGTGGAGGCGCACGGCACCGGCACCACGCTCGGCGACCCGATCGAGGCGCAGGCACTGCTGGCCGCGTACGGGCAGGGCCGGGAGGGCCGGCCGCTGTGGCTCGGTTCCGTCAAGTCGAACATCGGCCACTCCCAGGCGGCGGCGGGCGTCGCAGGCGTGATCAAGATGGTGATGGCGATGCGGCACGGGATCCTGCCCCCGAGCCTGCACGGCGACGTCCCCACCCGGCACGTCGACTGGACCGCGGGTGAGGTCTCGCTGCTCGCCGAATCGGTTGCCTGGCCGGAGACCGGACGGCCCCGGCGGGCGGCCGTCTCGTCGTTCGGTATCAGCGGCACCAACTCGCACATGATCCTCGAACAGCCGCCCGAGGACGCGGCGCCGGAGGTCTCTCCGTCGACGTCGCCGCTGGTCTGGGTGATCTCCGGAAAGACCGGGGACGCGCTGCGGGCGCAGGCCACCCGGCTGGCGGAGTTCCTCGACACGGACGAGTCCGAACTCCCGGATCCGGCCGACCTCGCCTACTCGCTGGCCACCACCCGATCCGGTTTCACCCACCGCGCCGCAGTGATCGGAGAAACATTCGCCGACCTGCGCGACGGCCTCGCCCGCATCGTCACGGGGCGCCCCGGCGGCAACGTCGTCACCGGGACGAGCGCCCGCGGCAAGACGGCCTTCATGTTCACCGGCCAGGGTGCGCAACGCATCGGGATGGGCCGCGGCCTCTACGAGGCCTACCCGGTGTTCGCGCGGGCACTTGACGAGGTCTGCTCCGCACTCGACGAACACGTGGAAACCCCGGTACGGCAAGTCATCTGGGACGAGTCGGACGGCGGCGGCGCGAAGCTCGACAGCACCGAATACACCCAGCCGGCACTGTTCGCCGTCGAGGTCGCGCTCTATCGGTTGCTGCGGGACTGGGGCATCACCCCCGATTACCTGATCGGCCATTCGATCGGCGAGATCACCGCGGCACACGTCGCGGGGGTGTTCAGCCTGCCCGATGCCGCCGCCCTGGTGGGTGACCGTGGGCGGTTGATGCAGTCGACCAAACCGGGTCTGATGATCGCCGTACGGGCACGCGAGGAAGACATCCTGCCGCGGATCGACGGCCGCGTCGATCTCGCGGCCGTCAACGGCGCCGACTCCGTCGTCCTCGCCGGCAGCGAACGCGACGTGCACGCCGTCACGTCCGAACTGTCCGCCGCCGGACTGAAGACCACGAGTCTGCGGGTCGAGCGGGCCTTCCATTCGACCCTGATGGACCCCATCCTCGACCAGTTCGCCGCCGTGGTGGCGAGGCTGACGGCGCAGCCGCCGAAGATTCCGGTCGTCTCCAACGTCACCGGCCGCGTCGCCACCGCCGACGAACTCATGTCCCCGGAGTACTGGACCCGGCACATCCGGCACGCGGTGCGTTTCCACGACGGCGTCGGCGCCCTCGACGAACTCGGCGTCACCCGCCTCGTCGAAGTCGGCCCGGGCGCGGCGCTGGCGGCACTGGCCGCCGAGGTCGTCCCGAACACGATCGCCACGCTGCCCGGGCGCGGGGACGAAACACACGGGATCATCGAGGCGGTCGCTGCCGCCTACGTGCAGGGCGCAACGATCGACTGGGATCGGGTACTGCCCGGTCGCCGCCGAGTAGCCTTGCCCACCTATGCATTCCAGCGCCGTTCCTACTGGCCGACGGCGTCCACCCGACATACCGGCGACCCCACCGAGCTGGGTCTGACCCCGGCCGATCATCCGCTGCTCGGCGCCGCGGTGACCCTCGACGACGACGCGACCCTGTTCACCGGACAGCTGTCCCTGCACCGGGATCCATGGCTCGTGCCACCGACGATCGACGACGGCGACCAGCCGGCGACCGGCGCAGCGAAAACACTGCTGCCGGCGGTGCCGATCGAACTCGCCCTGCATGCGGCCCACCACGTCGGTCTCGACCACATCGACGAACTCACGCTGGACCACCCGCTCGTCCTCCCGCCGTCGGGACTGGCCTCGATTCGCGTACTGGTGTCGCCGCCCGGCACCGACGGCGCTCGCACCGTCACGATCTCGTCGAAGTCGGGTGACACCGACGGCCCGGACAGCTGGGTTCGGAACGCTTCGGCGACGATCGACGACGTCGTCGGCCCCGCCGCCGGTGTGCCGCAGCAGGACCCGGGCGACACCGAGACCGAGGTGCGCCTCGACGACGGCACCGACACGACTGGATTCGGCATCCATCCGGAGCTGCTGCAGGCGGCGATCGAACCCCTCCTCGGGTGGGACGGCTGGCCACTGACCTGGTCGGGGATCCGTCTGCACACCGTCGGCGCGGAGGCGATGACCGCCCGATTCACCCCCGGCGAGGACGGGCGGTATCGCGTTGCCGCCGTCGACCCCGCCGGTGAGCCGGTGCTGACCGTCGATGCCCTGCGGGTGGCGCAGAGGGCGGTCGACGGAGATGGCGCGGGCCGGTCGCCGTCCCTTCGACTGCACCGGGCGGCCTGGATCCCGGTGGAGGTGGCCTCGTCCGAACGGCCCCTCGGACCGGCGGTCGTGCTCGACGCCGAGGGGTTCGGCGACCCGGGTGTCGGTTCGACGTTCCCGGGTTACCCCGACCTCGAAACGTTGCGGACCGCGATGCAGTCCCGGCCGGACGACGACGATCTGCGTCCGTGGACGGTGCTGGTCGGGTGTGCGACCGAGGGCGACCACGGTCCGGATGCGGCTCACGACCTGTGCGCGCGGGTACTGCGACTGCTTCAGGAGTGGCTCGACGACGAGGCCGTCGCCGACAGCCCACTCGTGATCGTGACCCGCAACGCCATGGTCACCGACGACGGGCACGACCACGACGCCCGTCCCGACCTCGCGGCCGCGGCCGTGTGGGGTCTCGTCGGCTCCGCACAGAACGAGAACCCGGACCGGTTCGTGCTGATCGACCTCGACGACGAATCCGACGCCGAGGCCGCGGTCACGTCGGCGCTGGCGAGCGGGGAACCGCAGTTGGCGGCCCGGAACGGCACCTTGCGCGCACCGCGGTTGCGGCGCATGCCCGCCGTCGACGAACCGACACCGTTCGATCCGGGCGGCACCGTCCTCGTCACCGGCGGCACCGGCACGGTGGGATCTCTCGTAGCCCGGCACCTGGTGACTGAACACGGGGCACGGCACGTGCTGCTGACCAGCCGCCGCGGACCCGACGCCGAGGGCAGCGACCGGCTGCGCAGCGAACTGAGCGGTCTGGGTGCCGAGGTCAGCATCGTTGCGTGCGATACCGCGGACGCGTCGGCGGTCGCCGCTCTGCTGGCCGGGATACCGCCCGAACACCCACTCAGGGCGGTGATCCACGCCGCCGGCGTGATCGACGACGGCACCCTCGCGTCGCTCACCCCCGAGCGGCTCGACGCGGTCCTGCGACCGAAGGTCGACGCGGCCTGGAACCTGCACCTGCTGACCGCGAACAGCGACGTGCGGGCGTTCGTCATGTTCTCGTCGCTCGCCGGCATCCTCGGGGCCCCCGGGCAGGCGAACTACGCGGCCGCGAACATGTTCCTCGACGCCCTCGCCCATCACCGCCACGCCCTCGGGCTGCCCGGTCTCTCGATCGCGTGGGGCATGTGGGCGACACCGAGCGCCATGACCGACAACCTCGGCGCGATCGACCTCGCCCGTGCCCGCCTCAGCGGAATGATTCCCATGCCCGCGGCCGACGGCCTGGCCCTCCTGGACAGCGCGCTGGCCGCCGGTGCGCCCACGGTCGCGGCCGCACGGTTCGACCACTCGGGTTCGGCCGCACCGTACGTTCCCGCCCCGCTGCGCGGCCTGATCCGGGAATCGCGCCCGCACGCCGCGGGGTCGGACGCGGTCGTGACCGCGATCGGGGCCGGGCCGTCGGATTGGGCGCAGCGCCTCGCCGACCGGTCGATCCCCGAACAGCGGCACCTGATGCTCGATCTGGTGCGGGGCGGGGCGGCCACGGTGCTCGGCTACGACGCGTCGGATTCGGTGGACCCCGACCAGGCGTTCAAGGAACTCGGCTTCGATTCGCTGGCCGCCGTTGCGCTCCGCAATCATCTCGGTGCCGCCACGGGGCTGCGGTTGCCGCCGACCATGGTGTTCGACCACCCGAGTCCTCGCGCGGTCGCCGAGTTCCTGCGCTCGGAACTCGTCCCGGACCCGATGTCCGTCGCCCTGGCCGACGTCGACCGGCTGCGCGCGACCATCGCCGAACTCGGCGAGGACAGCGAGGCGCGGTCCGCCATCGCACAGCGCCTGGGAAGCCTGTTGGCCGAGGTCGGCACGTCCGACGATGCGCATGCGGCCGCCGTCGACAAGATTCACGCCGCGACGAGTGAGGAGATCCTCGACCTCATCGATCGCGGTCTCTGACCCGAAACAGTGCGGGTGATCGCCGCAGGGAACACCGGCCCCGCAGGCGATACGATCGTCGCCGTCACAGGCCTCGAAAGGAATCACACGCCCCATGCGCCGCACCCTTGCTCTGACCGCCCTCACCGTCTGCTCCGCGGCAATCCTCACCGCCTGCGGTGGCGACAGCGACACCGCCGCATCCGAGACCACTTCCGCCTCGGCGTCCGTTGCGGCGAGGACGACCGCCGCCACCGCCCCCGGCAGCCGCGTGTTCTCGGTCGCCGACGACCCGCAGACGGCCGCCGACTACCTGGCCTACCTGCGTGCGAACAACCAGACCGTCACCGACGACGACCTGGCGGTCCATCAGGCCGGCGAGATCTGCACCGCCCTCGACGCGGGCAAGCCCCTCGATCGGGTGCGTGAGGAGTGGACGCCGATGCTCACCAACGACGGCGTCTACCCGTACATCATCGGCGCGATCACGCGGTACTGCCCCGATCACGAGAACGTCCTCAACTAGTAGGCAGTAGGCGCTTCGCGCCCGTGCGCCTTTCTGGTTGTTGCAGCTACCAAAAAGGCGCACGGGCGGCGGAGCCGCCCCTGTGGGAATACCTGGACGCAGCGGGTGTTACACACCATGAAGTAGTTGAACAATCAATTACCTGAGTACGAGGAGACACCCCATGCCTGCCGTGACGGTCGACAACATCCTTGCCCTGCCGCGTATCGACGCACCCGCTCCCGGCGCCGTCGACCGCCCGGTCCGTTCGCTCACCACCGCACCCGTCGGATACGAGGGCGAAGGCTTCCCGGTGCGCCGCGCGTTCGCGGGGATCGACCTGCCCGCCCTCGACCCGTTCATCCACATGGACCAGATGGGTGAGGTCGACTACGCACCCGGTGAACCCAAGGGCACACCGTGGCATCCACACCGCGGCTTCGAGACCGTCACCTACATGATCGACGGCATCATGGAGCACCAGGATTCCAACGGCGGCGGCGGGACCATCGGCGGCGGCGACACCCAGTGGATGACCGCGGGTGGCGGCATCCTGCACATCGAGACCCCGCCCGAGCACCTGGTGATGAGCGGTGGCCTGTTCCACGGCGTCCAGTTGTGGGTGAACCTGCCGCGCGACAACAAGATGGCCGCGCCCCGCTACCAGGACATCACCGGCCAGAAGGTGGCCCTGCTGTCCTCGTCGGACGGCGGCGCGCTCGTTCGCGTGATCGCCGGTGACGTGGACGGACACCAGGGTCCCGGGTCCACGTACACGCCGATCAGCCTCGTGCATGCGACGATCGCACCGGGCGCGAGCCTGACGCTGCCGTGGAACCCCGAGTTCAACGCGCTCGCCTACGTCCTCGCGGGTGAGGGGCTCGTCGGTTCGGAGCGACGTCCGATCCGAATGGGGCAGACGGCTGTTTACGGACGCGGTGACACGCTGACGATCGCCGCGGCCGACACGCAGGATTCGCGGACGAAGTCGTTCGAGGTGTTCCTCCTCGGCGGCAAGCCGATCCGCGAGCCGGTCGCGATGGCCGGACCGTTCGTCATGAACACCAAGGCCGAGGTGCTGCAGGCGTTCGAGGACTTCCAGGCCGGCCGCCTGGGTTCCGTTCCCGCGGCGCACGAAACGCTCGACTGACCCCACGTGAGTGGCAAAGCGTGCCCGGGCACACAATGCCACTCACGTGCGGAAGATAATGCGCGACAGACGGTCCGGCGCCCCTGATCAGGGGCGCCGGATCTTCGCGTCGATGCGGTGGATACGCAGGTCGTCCTGCGGGATCCGGAACGTCTCGACCACCCGGACCGTCACGAGGGTGCGGCCGAACAGTCCGGCGTCGAGGAGGTAGTCGACGGTGACGTCGTCGCCGTCGACCGTCCACACACAGTCGCGGATCGCCCGGATCACCCGGTACTGGGGGCCGCCGGACAGGCTTCGGCGCAGGTGATTTCCGGAGAACGCCGTCTTCAGCCCCACCTCGTAGCGCACGGCGCGCGGCTCGATGGGCACCGAGTTGCCGTCGTGGCTGAGCAACGCGTCCAGGTAGGCCCGGGCGACATCGACCTGTGTGTTCATGTCAGTAGTCGAACATTTCGGCCGCGGCGAGCACCAGCGTTTCCGCGTCGTCGCAGCTAGGCGCGGACGCCGCCACGGACGCCGTCAGCCGATTGGTGCGTTTGTCCCGTTCGCTCACCGGACTCGACGGCAGGTTCGTGTCGAACACCGCGCCCGGGTAGAAGTAGTAGTGGCATTCGCGTGCGTCCCGGAAGTACGTGAACGTCTTGCCGTCGAGTTCGACCGCTTCGGGGCCGCCGGTCTGCGACGGTTCGGGCGACAGGGCCAGTTGCACGGACGCCGCGTCGCCGCCGCGGAGAGTGAGGAGACACTCGTAGGGACGGCTGCCCGGGGTGAACGTCTCGACGCCCCGTCCGGACATCTTCTCGACCACCCTGCACGGATCCTGCTGCGCGAGAGGGATATCCGAACGCACCGGCACCGGGGTGCGCAGCCTGCCGGTGATCGATCCGAGCACCGTGCGGGCCTCCGCGCAGTCGTCGCCGCCGGCGGAGTCACCCGTTCCGCCCGCCCCGTCGAGATACGACACGTGCCCCCAGCGCCCCGGGGCGGTGGCGTCGTCCGGCACTCCCGGAACCGGGGGCAGCGCGAAGTAGAGGGTGCACGTGCCCGGGAGTGCGCCGACCGCGGGACGCACCTCGATTCCCGACGTCGCCTCGCCCGCACCGGTTTCTTCCGTGGGTTCGCGTTCGCCCACCGCCACCTCGACCCAGACGGGGTTGGCGGGCGTGCCGCGGGGAGGCACCACCTCGGCGTGGCACGTCGACAGATCGCCGACGGGACCGAACGCGGTGACCTGCCCGAGCGAGGCGACCAGATTTTCGTCGAGCAGGGAGCACGGGGCGATGTCGCGGGCCGCGGCGGCGACGGCCAACTCGACGCGGCTGTGATCGCTGACGGGCAGTCCGTAGATCGGCTCGCCGACCCCCGCCACGCTCGGCGCCCCCTCGACCACCCCGGCACAGGAGGTGAGCAGTACCGCAAAAAGTGCGGCCACCAGCGGTGATGTCACCGTCGCGCTGCGGCCCACCGCTGTCTCCTCACTCGGACTTCGAACCCCGGCACGCGAACGATGGTGCCCGGAGTACAGTGCTGAGTATGCAGCGCGCACTCCTCCTTGGTTGCCGCGACGGGGTCTGATCCAGACTGGCTTCCCGTCGCGGGGTTTCTCGTGCGCCGGTCGACACAGCCGTTGGACTCAGAAAGTCCACATCGAACCTGGAGATCAATCCCATGTCCCCCGCTGACGCCTTTACATCCGGAACGCGCACCATCACGCCGCCTTCCAAGCCTGCTCCCTCCGATCAGCCTGAGTGGAACACGCAGAAGAATTCGTCGATGCCGACGTTCCGTTACCGCTCCTTCTCCGAGGAAGTGGAGCCGGTGTCGCTGCCGGACCGCTCGTGGCCCGACAAGATCATCGACCGCGCGCCGCAGTGGTGTGCGGTCGACCTCCGTGACGGCAACCAGGCGCTGATCGACCCGATGAGCCCCGCCCGCAAGCGCCGCATGTTCGAACTGCTGGTGCGGATGGGCTACAAGGAGATCGAGGTCGGCTTCCCGTCGGCCAGCCAGACGGACTTCGACTTCGTCCGCGAGATCATCGAAGACGGCGCGATTCCGGACGACGTCACCATCCAGGTACTCACGCAGTCCCGGCCGGAACTGATCAAGCGCACGTTCGAGGCCTGTGAGGGCGCGAACAAGGTGATCGTCCACTTCTACAACTCGACGTCCATCCTGCAGCGCCGGGTGGTGTTCAAGGCCGAGCGCGACGTGATCAAGAAGATCGCGACCGACGCTGCGACCCTGGCCCTCGAAGAGGCGAAGAAATACCCCGACACGCAGTGGCGCTGGGAGTACTCCCCCGAGTCGTACACCGGCACGGAACTCGAGTACGCCAAGGAGGTGTGCGACGCCGTCACCGAGGTGCTGCAGCCGACGCCGGAGAACCCGGTGATCCTGAACCTGCCCGCCACCGTCGAGATGGCGACGCCCAACGTGTACGCCGACTCCATCGAGTGGATGCACCGCAACCTGGCCCGCCGCG
>NZ_JASHKX010000027.1:0-87348 GCF_030058635.1 Rhodococcus sp. IEGM 1305 | reverse complement strand
CACCCGGCGGCGTGGTCAGATGCCTACGATCCGGGTCGCCGAGCATGCGCCGGTGTGCAAGTGCCGGGACAAGAACAATCCCACCCCGAGCAGAGCACGGCATCGCCGGGTCCGCCACAGCCTCCCTGCCGCAACACCGTGGTTGGGGGTGACTCCGAAACAGCATGTTCCTGCACCACAAGCGTCGGTGTGGGACACGGTCAAACCCACACCACCGCACGGTGATGCGGGTAGCCGTGACACACATACACCTCTACAGTCTGCTAAACGAGTGGCAGATAGTATGAGATCTATGTAGACGCTGCTCTCGATTCGTGAACAGACGAGGGGGGCTTCGTGGGAACGTTGAAAGCTGATCTGGATGAGCTCGAAAAGCTGGGGGGAACCTTGCACGGGCTTGCCGACGAGGCGAGCGGTTTGAGAACCGGCCCGGCGGCGGGACCGTTCATGTCGAGCGTGGGGGGCGTGATGTCCTCGGTCATCGAGGCGGCCGGGATCTCGGCGGATCTCGTTGATGGAGCGCTTGTCCCAGCGATCAAGGAAAGACTCGGCGAGACCGGGGACGTGATGATCCACGTTGCGCAGGAGTACCGCAGCCAGGACGAATCGTCGGCCGACCGATTCGTTACTGCCTACACGAACGCAACGGGCGACTGGAGCGGTGACGCATGAGCATCACCCGGACCCAGATCGAATCCTGGAATCCCTCGACGCTGACCGAGATCGGTGACGCCTGGATCGCCCTCGGCACCAAGGTCGAAGATCTCTTCACTCGATACGTCGACGGCGTGACCAAGGTCAACGACGCCTACTGGGAGGGTAAGACCGCCGAGGCCGCCCAGAACAGAGCGAACGCCGACAAGAAGACAGCCCTTGTGGTGGTGGATCAACTCGAAGCTCTCGCCAACCGCGCGAAACAGGGTTTCCACGATGTGGACGCGCCCCTGCAGCGCGCACGGATGGCGATCACGGCCGCGGAGTGTGCGGGTTTCCGTGTAGCCGACGACTTGACCGTCACCGATCCCGCGAACCCCGATCCCGACAACGATCGCGTGACCGAGATGACCGGATGGCAACGCGAGATCGTCGACGCGGCGTCGGCGACGGAGACTGCCGACGCGAGCGTCAAGGCTGCGCTCAATTCGGCTCGCGACGGATTACGGGCCACCTTCACTTCAGCCGCGGCACTGGGCTCCGATCAAGGCGCGTCCGACGGGACGCAACTCGTGTCCGATCCCGCCGGAATGGATCCAGAGCAGGTCCGGCGGCTGATTGAGGCCGGGGAACTGACATCCGGACAACTCGACGCCGTGAACTCCGGCAACACCGCGACAGTCCCTGCGTCTCAGATGGAGTATCTGAACCAGATCAGCCGGTCGCTGGATGGAAAAAGCCCGCAGGAGATCCAGCAGATCATCGACCAACTGCCCTCGGATTCGGGGCGCGCCCTGGCGAACTCACTCCAGATCGTGTCGAACGACAAGGTCACCGCCACCGTCAAAGGCGACTCGCAGGTGCCGACCAATGGCGGCCTGAACCTGCTACCCGACAAGATGCGCGAATCGCTGACCCGCGACGACCTCGTGAACCGCGATTTCAAGATGGTCGGATCCACCGGCGCAGCCAGCGTCGAACTGAACGGTGTCGCCGACAACCAGGCCATCGCGCACATCGTCCAGGCCGGCGATGCGCAATACAAGAAAGGCAGCAGCCTCGATCAGCACCTGCTGGAGGTGGGTCGCCAGTACCTCGACGCCCAGGTTGCGCACGAGCAGAACCCCAACCACACGTTCGAGTACTTCACAGTCGACGGTCGAGGTACCGAGAACACGGCGATCACCGAAAGCATCTTCACCGCCGTCGGCGACGACAAGATCGCCGTCGAGAACGCTGTCACCCAGCCCGACACCGGCCAGAACCTGGTTCGCGACGTCCTCACGCACAACTGGTCCGACAACGGGCAATCGGCAGCCTCGATGTTCCAGTTCGGCGTCGCCGAGGCCACAGTCGAGGACCCCGACAATCGAGCCGACGTCGTATCCGCCACACGCAGCGGGCAGATCATGTCGGCCGTCGCCGAGAACATGAGTACCGACTGGGACACGCTGAGGGGAATACCCGGAACCAACGGGCAATCCGTCGGGGAGATCAATGCGGACCTCCTTCGGACCGTGTCTCACAGCATGAGTCCGTACATCGGCGATCTCGCGGGTGCCGGCAGACCGGAGAACCCCGGATTCGACATCGGCACTTGGGCAGACCCGGCCGACAACAACCACTTCGGCGGCTCGGCGAACGTCTTCGCCGTCATGAACACCGACCCGGAGGCGGGTACACATTTCACCCGGTCCTCGATGCAGGAAATCCTCGCCGCCGAGGGCCGGTACGCGCACGACCCGTCGGCACCCCTGGCCGGTGGCGACCTCTCCACCGCCGGCCGAATCCACGGCCTCATAGACCGGGGGCTACTCCTCTCGACCGAGGACAGCTACAGCGACAAGGCCGAGCAGGCGCAGGCCATCTACGACCGCAAGGCCGCGGCCTACGGTGCGCTCACCAGCGTCGGCTCCGTAGGCCTGGACCGACTGCCCGGCGGGGAGTTCATCAACACCATGATCGACGCCGGCGGCGACCCGTTGAAGGACGCCATCATCGGCAAAGCGCCGGGGCCGGCACCATCCGTTCCCCTGGAGGCTCCTGACTTCTACCGCGACTACTACAACATCCTGCGGGTGACACCGGATCTCCCGCCGTCCGCGCAGGTCGACTTTCCTTGGGCATTCGACAGTTCCGGGGAGCTTCGCAGTTGGGAGGATGTCCAATCCGATCCTGCGAACCGTTCGCTCCTCAAGGATGGCTATCAGACGATGTTCAGTCGTCTCGGCGATCCAGCAGATGGTAATGGCGAACGCATGCGCAACGGGTACGACGATGTGGTCCGCAATGACGGTTGAGCGCAGGAGTTCCCGGTGGTCCGTGACGGTGGCGGCTGCGGCAATCCTTGCCTCAGGTTGCGCACCCAGCGTTGGAGGTGAACCCGGAGCCGCAGAACAGGAACCCACTATTCTCTACACGAACGTGTGGTCGGCCAATCCGGGCATCAATCTGATGCAGCGGGGTCCTGAGCTGGTGCGTGCTGCCTATGAGGCCGCCGACTACACACGGTTCGTCGGTCAGGCCCACTCCTTTCCCGGGTATCCCGCTGCGGTCGGTGGCCCTGCTCGACAGGGCAACCCCGACAAGGAAGAGTTTTTCACCTGGCTCGAACCCGGTGAGGACGAGCAAATTCCCCTCACCAACTTCGCCCACATCACCTCGTACGAAGAGTCGGGCCCAGATATCGGTGCGACCGTGTGTAGCTACAACCTGCATGCCGATCCGGGAACGAATCTCAGCGTCGAAGGACTCAACATCGCATTCCGTGTCGAACTCGAGCGAACCGCCGACGACCCGGGCCAGCCGGGTGTTCCTGACACCGACCCCGCCCAGCAGGATCCCCGCGCGCATCGGGTACCGACGTGGAATGTGTTCGAGGGCTGGAAGATCACCAAGCTCCACTACCTGCGTCGGCTGAATGGTGATGTCATTCCACAGGGCTGCACGGACTGGTGGCAGCAGCAGTTCCCGGCGTTCGCCCCGAATGCGTCCGGCAACCTCGTGCCGCCTGCCGGGTTCGAACCGCCGACCATGCCTGTTGCCGTGCAGTATCCGGAGTGGATCGGGCCCGCGAATTCCGAGTAGCCGGCTTCGCCGCCCGTGCGCGGTTGAGGAGTCCAGGGACTCGTCGACCGCTCACAGGCGGCGGCGCCGCCTGTCGTCGATGTAGAACAGCACGAGGGCTCCGCACAGGAGGGCGGCGGGGATCCAGGCGGCGGATCCGCCGAAGTAGCGGGTGGCGAATGCTCCGACGACGGCCCCACCGGCGAAGCTGCTGACGATGGCGGCGTACACCCGGGTGTGCTGACGCGATTCGGGGACCTTCTCGATGAATCCGGCATACGCCGACTCGGTGAACCGCATGAGGTTGCCGGTGGTGGCGACGGCGATGTACGACAGCGACCCGATGGTGCGGAACAGGCCGAACTGCATGGCCGCGACGAACGCAATGGGAACGGTGACCAGCGCGTTGGGGACGTTTGCGGGAACGAACGCGACCGCGACGAGGACGACGATCTGCGCGACCATCGCGATCCGGATCGGATGGTCGAAGACGCTGTGGGCGAGTTCGCTCTTGAGCAGGTGCGCGAACGCGACACCGACGATGAACGCGAGGATCGGCCACAGGTGTGCCCGGGCGGCGTGGAAGTGCCGCTCCGACAGGTCGATGGCCATGAGGATGACGTTGCCGGTCTGGGCGTTCGCGAAGACGCCGCCGCGGCTGATGTAGGTGTAGGCGTCGAGGAAGCCGCCCGCGGCGGTGAGGAGCAGAGCGAACCGCAGCGTCGTGGATGTCTTCGGCACCTCCACCTGACCACCCCTACCGAATCGGGCCTGCTTTGCAGCCTAGAGGTCGGACGCGAGCGGGATCTCCTTCTCGGCCCGATCCGACATCCATTCGCGCAGTACTTTCGTGGCGATGACGTCGTCCTCGTTGTATTGCAGCAGTCGTTCGCGCTGGGTGAGGTCGGGTTCGCCGTCGTAGCCGACGGCTTCGCGGTACCAGCTCATCGACGCTTCACCGCTGGCGTCGGCGTCGCGCCACCGGAATCCGGCGACCGGGGCGATCTTCTTGAGGCCCTTGCCGCCCGGGCAGATGAACTGGTCGCTGATGGCCTGGTAGATGTCGACCCATTGTGGGCTGTCGATGAATTCCCGGATCTCGGCCTCGGTGGGGATGCCGGGTGTCCCGGCGAACCGGCGGGCGGAGTCCAGCAACCACTTGTCCTCCGCGGACCGCGAATAGCAGTACGCGGCGAAGGTTCTGCCGCTCAGCGCCGCCGCTTCCCGCTCGGCCATCAGCCACGTCCAGAATTCGGCGAACGACCGCGCCTCGTCCTGCGTCGGCACTGGGTCCCAGCTGACGAACGGCCGGTACGCCGACACCCCGTCCACGTTGAGCAGCGTGCCCCACAGGTAGGCGCCGTGTTCCTGGTAGCTCTCCATGTCGACGTCCACCTCGACGTCCGCGCGGGTCACCCGGATCTCCGGGAACCGTCGCACCAGCGGTGCTCCCGCGAGCCACGCCTTCGCGGTGACGACGGCGTCCTCGAACGCGCCGTGCGGCCAGTCCTCGAGCGGTTCGCGGTCCCACGCCGCGAGGTCGTCGATGGTGTGGCAGCCCGCGTCGCGCAGCATGTCGGCGCGGGAACCGGTGGCCACCAGGCTCACGTCGTGTGTCTGGGTCAACTGCTCCTCGCACCCGGGCCACCACGGGCAGGAACGGCATTCGCCGATCCTCGACGGCACGGTCGCCGATTCCCCGCGGGCGACGGCGAGCCGGTCGGCGAAGCGTTCGTCGTAGTCGTCGAGGATGGTGGTGAGGTCGTGCACAAAGATGACGTCGGAGCCGTAGCCGATCGCGCCGGCCACCAGGGCCGGACTCGCGAACCCGTGCCGCTCGAGCATCCGATACACCTGCGCGACGCGCATCTGGTCGCGGACCTGGCTGCGCGGCTTCCGCGTCGCGTCCTCCCGCGGTCGCCACTCGAACATGTCCGACGTCAGCGCGCCGCGGCCGGGATCGGTGACCTTGTGATTGACGACGATCACGGGGATGTACCCGCCGTGGTCCTCGTCACGGATGAGGATCTCGCAGCGCGCCCGCCGGCCGGCGTCCCGGTCGAGTGGGAGTACGGCTCCCCAGATGCGGTCGGCGCCCGCCTCGCACGCGGCCAGGGTGTCCTCGGCCCGCAGGCGCAGGCTCTGCTCGGTGTCGATCTGCACCCACCGTTCCGGTGCGTGGCCGGTGAGGATCCGGCGGACGTCTTCACGCTTGGCGGCGGCGGCATCCTGACGCTGGCGGACGCCCGGATCCTCGGGCGCGGCCGCGAGTTGGTCGGGGAACGCCGCATCGAGGTGCACCCGGTGGCGGCACCGCGTCAGTGCGCTGGCATCGATCACCGTCCCCGACGCCTTTCCGGGAGAGGCGTCGGGTTCTGATTGCTGACCGATATGGGAACACACGATGACGAAGATTATGTGCTCCCCTAGGCTGATCCCGAAGCACCGGATGCAGTTGGTAGCGTGGGCTGCGCTGAAACACCAGGAAAAGGGGTCTTTTCGATGGGGTTGTTCAAGAAACGTAAGTCCCGAGCCACCCGCAAGGCGGAAGCCAAGGCACTCAGGCACAAGGCCGGAGTGGAGGCGAAGCTGAGCGCGAAGAACGAACGGAAGCGCGACAAGCAGTCCGCCAAGGCCGGCCGCAAGCTCGAGGCTGCCGAGCTGAAGTCACTGAAGAAGGTCGAGAAGGCTCAGATCGCTGCGTTGAAGGCCGAGGAGAAGGCCGCGGCCCAGAAGGGTTTCACGGTCGCCGCCGTCCGCAAGTACCTCGGTGTCGCACGCCTGCTGACGCCGGTGCTGCTGCCGATCGCCTACCGGGCCGCCACGGTCGTGCGCGGGCAGATCGATGCCCGCCGTGCCGACCGGATGGGCGTCGACATCGACCAGCTCGCCAACTTCACCGGGCACGGCGCCAAGCTCAGCGCCCGCATCGCCGGTGCCGAAAGCTCCACCACGGAGATCCTCGGGCAGAAGCCGGACGACGCGGAGACGCAGAAGTTCGCCGCCGCGATCCGTGAGCGCCTCGGTGATCTGAGCACCGCCGTCCGCGCGGCCGAGCAGATGCCGCAGGCCCGCCGCAAGGCCGCTCATCACGCCATCTCGTCCGAACTCGACGGAGTCGAAGCCGATCTCCTCGCCCGCCTCGGCGTGCGCTGAACGACCCGACCCACCGCAATGTCCCCTGCCCGCCCCGCCGCGACCGCCACCCTTCGGGGCTCGGCGGTCGGCGCGCTCGTGGCCGCTCTCGCGGTCGCCGCGCACGGCATCGGCGGGGGCGGCCTCCCCGAATCCGCCGCGCTGACCCTGCTGCTCGTCACGTGCAGCGGTGTCGGTGCGGTCACCGCGCAACTGCCCGCCCGCTTCCACGGACCGCTCGCGCTGATGGGTGCCCTCGGTGTCGGCCAGGTGGCCGGACACTTCGCACTGACGCTCACCTCGCACGTGCACTCGGTGGTCCCGGCCGTGCCGATGCTCGCCGCGCACGCGGCCGCCACCGCGATCTGCGCCCTGCTGGTCGCGAACGCCGAGCGTCTGTACGGCCCCCTCGTTCATGTCTGGCGGGTGGTGCTCCGCGGCGCACCGCAGCCCGTCTCGGCGGTGACCACGGCACACGTCCCCGCGCGTCCCGCGAATCCCGTGGTCGCCCTGCTGCGCGCGAGCATTTCGCGTCGCGGTCCCCCGGTCCCGGTCTGACTCTCACCTCTTCTCCGTTCAGACCCTCAAAGGACCTTCGATGAATTCCCTCGTTTCCCGTGCCCTTTTCACGGCCGGTGCCGCCGGTGGCGCCATGCTGCTCGCGGCCGGTGTCGCCGCCGCCCACGTGACCGTCGTCGCCCCCGGCGCCGAGCAGGGCGGCTACTCCGTCCTGACATTCCGCGTTCCGACCGAGTCCGAGACGGCGTCCACCACCAAGCTGACCGTCACGCTCCCCGACCTGAAGTCGGCCCGCACCACACCGCTGCCGGGGTGGACGTCCGTCGTCGAGAAGGACCCGACGTCCAAGCTCGCGAAGTCCGTGACGTGGACCGCCGACCCCGGTGTCGGTGTGGCGCCCGGCCAGTTCCAGCAGTTCGAACTGTCCGCCGGACCGCTGCCGGAGCAGGACGAGGTGTCGTTCCCGGCCGCCCAGACGTACAGCGACGGCGAGGTCGTCAACTGGGATCAGGCGGTCGGCGCCGACGGCGCGGAGCCCGACAAGCCGGCACCCACGCTCACACTGACCGCGGCGAGCGGTGAAGACCACAGCCACGACGCGGGTGGCGCCACGACGTCCGAGGAGACCGAGACGACGGCGTCCGGCACCGACGACACCGCCCGCTGGCTGGGCGGCATCGGCCTGGTCCTCGGCGCGCTCGGTGCGGCCCTCGGTCTCGGTGCCATGGTCCGGAGCCGTCGCTCATGAGAAGACGCACCACTTTCACATCGGTGAAGGTGATCGCGGTCGGGCTCCTGACCATGCTCGCGAGCATGCTCGGGGCCGGCACCGCGGTCGCCCATTCCGTCGTGATCAGCTCCACCCCCGAGAACGGCGCGGAGATCGCGGCCGGCCCGGAACGGGTGAGCGTCACGTTCAACGAGGCGCTGCAGGAATCGTTCGCGTCCCTCACCGTGGTGGGGCCCGACGGCAACCTGTGGACCAAGGGTGACCCGGCCGTCGAGGGACCCACGGTCAGTGCCGAACTCGGCGAACTGGGACCGGCCGGTGTGTACACCGTCGCGTTCCGCGTCACGTCGGCCGACGGGCATCCGGTGAGCGGAACCCGCACGTTCACCCTCACCGAGGAGGGGTCGGGCACCCCCGGCGCCGCAGCGGACAGCTCGGGTGAATCCGGCAGCGGCGGAGTTCCGCTGTGGCCGTTCATCGTTGCCGGTGTGCTCGTGTTCGGCGGCGGACTGTGGTTCGCGCTCCGCAAGCCTCGCGGCGAGAACTGAGCACGGTGGGTACGGCGCGACAGTCCTGGCTGCTGTTCGCCGTACCCACATCGCTCGTCGGGGTCGCATGCGGTTGGGCGTTGGCGCAACCGGAAGACCCGTCACCGTCGAGCGCCGTCCGGGCGCTGTGCCTGGTGCTCGGTTCGGCGGTGCTCGGACTCGCCGCGCTGGGCTGGTGGAGTCGCGCGGACAACCGTCCCCTCGTGCGGGACCAACGGCTGTGGCGGTTGTCGACAGCCGTCGCCGGTGCGTGGATGCTCGCCGAGGCGGTGCTGCTGTCGATGACGGCGGCGGAGGCCGACGCCCTGGGATTGTCCGAGCTGTCGGTCGGACGGTTCGGCGCGTACGTGACCGAGATCAGCGCGGGACGCGTCGACCTCGCCGTTCTCGTGTGCACGGCCGCGGCCACCGCGTGGTCGGCGGTCGCGTTCCGCCGCAGCGACGCCCGGCTCCCCGTCCCGGTGCTGGTGCTCGCGGCGCTCGCCCTGGTGGCCCGCCCGATCACCGGCCACATGTCGCAGCAGGTTCTCGGCTCGGTCCTCGACGTCGTCCATGCCCTGGCCGCCGCCGTGTGGTTCGGGCTCCTCGCCGCCCTCGGTCTGATGCTCCGGTCGCGCGGGGACTGGTCGTCGTGGCTGCCGCGGTATTCCGTCGTCGCGTGGCGGTGCGTGTGGTTGCTGACCGCGACCGGGATCGTCGACGCCGCGGTCCGGCTGGGCGGGGTGACGCCGCTGTTCGACACCGGTTACGGCCGCATCGTGCTCGCCAAGGCGGTGGCGTTGGCGGCGCTCCTCGGGCTCGGCTGGTGGTGGCGGCGAACGTGGGTCGGGCAGGCGGCCGCGCACCGGATCAGCGCCGAGGGGTCCCTGCGACGGGCGATCGTGGAGGTGGTGGTGATGGCCGTTCCGTTCGGTCTCGCCGCCGCCCTTGCCACCACCGCCTGACCCGTGAGTACTTATTAACGTGCGGCGGTTAATAAGTACTCACGGGCGCGTCAGCGCAAGAGGATCTTTCCGCGGCTGCCGCCCTTCTCGCCGGCGCGCTGCGCGTCGGCGGCGTCGGTCAGCGGGAACGTGCGGGCGGGTGGGAGGGACAGTTTCCCGTCCGCGGCGAGGGCGCCCAGCCGGCGCAGTGTCTCCGCGTTCCGGTCGCCGGCGTTGCCGGACGAGAACGTGATTCCCAGCCCGAACGCGGCACCGTCCGACAGCGTCACGATCCGGTCGGTGCCCCCGCGCAGGTCCATCGCCGCCTCGAGCCCGCCGAAGCCGACGTCGAGGACGGCGTCGACACCGTTCGGGGCCAGTTCGCGGACCCGGCCCGCCAGCCCCTCGCCGTACGTCGTGGGGTTCACGCCCAGCTCCCGCAGCGCGTCGTGGTGCTTCTCGCTCGCGGTGCCGATCACGGTGACACCCGAATCCAGCGCCAGTTGCGCCGCAAGGGTTCCCACCGCCCCCGATGCGCCGTTCACCAGCAACGTCTCACCGGATTTCAGCTTCAGGAGCCGCAGTCCACGGGTGGCTGCCTCGCCGGCGACGGGGATGGTGGCGGCGTCCGTCCAGCTCAACCCTTGCGGCTTCGGCACGACGATCGAGGCGAGCGCGTATTCGGCGTAGCCGCCGGTGTCGGACCAGCCGAACACCTCGTCACCCACCACCACGCCGGTCGCGTCCGGACCGACCGCGTCGACCACGCCGGCGACTTCACTGCCCGGGATCTTCGGGAACTGCACCGACATCACCTCGGCCATCGACCCCGACCGCAGCTTCCAGTCGATGGGGTTCACGCCGGCGGCCCGGATGACGAGGCGTACCTGGTTGCCGGTGGGTTCGGGGACGGGCACGTCGTGGGTCTCGAGCACCTCGGGACCACCGTAGGACGAGTAGGAGACTGCCTTCATGGTCTGCTTCGGGTTGGAATTCGTCATGCCAACAATCTCGTCCTCGGCGGTCCGTCGCGCCAGAGATTCGGCTGGTTGATCACAGGGCTGCGGCGGCCTTCTTCAGATCGGCGACGAGGGCGCCGAACGCGTCGTCCCGATCCTCCGAAGGTCCGCGGAGCACGGCGGACGGGTGGATCGTCACGAAGACGTCCGGATCCACGTCGACGTCGACCTCGCCGTCGAGGTGCAGCAGCTCCCCGCGGTGTTCGGTGAGGCGGAACGACGGGCCGAGCAACGCCTGCGCGGCGGTGGCCCCGAGGCACACGAGGACGTCGGGCTGGACCGCCGCCAGTTCGGCGATCAGCCACGGCCGGCACGCGACGATCTCGGTGCGGTTCGGCTTCTTGTGGATTCGACGCTTGCCGCGTTCGGCGGGGACGAACTTGAAGTGCTTGACCGCGTTGGTGACGTAGGTGAGGTCCCGGTCGATGCCCGCCGCGTCGAGCGCCTTGTTCAGGAGTTTTCCTGCCGGACCGACGAACGGTTCACCGACGCGGTCTTCCTGATCGCCGGGTTGTTCGCCGACGAGCATCATCCGTGCGGATCGCCTGCCCGCGCCGAAGACGGTCTGCTCGGCGTCGCGGTACAGATCGCAGCCGTGGCACCCGTCCGCCGCGCGGGACAGCGCGTCGAGGTCGACGGTGTCCGGCACGAACGGTGCGGCCGAGGGCTTCGTGGCTCGGGACATGGGCGTCGAGTACCCGTCGGGCGGAGCTTCATTCGCGCAACCCTGTCAATTAGTTTAGCGCTAAGATATAATCACCGGAGAAGCCCACCGAGAAAGCGAGCCTCCATGTCCCTCACCGAAGTCACCGCCCACCACCCCTACAGCCCGGCCGTGGTCGCGGGCGGACTCGCGTTCGTCTCCGGCGCACTGTCCGTCGATGCCGAGGGCACCGCCGTCCCCGGCCGCACCGAGGCGCTCGACGCCGCCGTCGACCGCATGGTCGATCGCCTCGCCACCGTCGGCGGACAGCTGAAGGACGTCGTCAAGCTCACCTACTACGTCACCGACCTGTCGTTGCGCGAGGAGGCGAACCGCCAGTTCGAGCGCATCTTCGACGAGCCGCGTCCCGCGCGCACCTTCCTGGAGGTCAGCAGCCTCCCCTACGGCGCCATCGCCGAGATCGACGCCGTCGCGGCGGTCGAGGGACGCTGACAGCGCACCCTGCCCGGCAGCGCCGCGGGTCCCCGTTCCGAGGAATCGACGGGGACCCGCGGCGCGTCGCCGTCACCTATGCTCGTTCGATATCTTGGTACTAAACAGATGAGACCCTCGAGGATCCAGGAGGTGCGCCCGGTGACGCAACGCCCCGTTCCAGATCGCGATGCCGTCGACGACATCGTCGACCAGTGGGCCCACCAGTGGCCCGACCTGGATGTGAGTCCGCTGAAAGTGCTGGGCCGCCTGCACCGTTCGTATCTGCGGTACCAGACGTCCCTTGCCGCCGTGTTCGAGGAGCACGGCATCAACATGGCGTCGTTCGACGTTCTGGCCGCCCTCCGACGTTCGGGTCCGCCGTACCGGATGACGTCCGGACAGCTGGCGGAATCCGCCCTCGTCACCACCGGCGGAGTCACACTGCGCGTCGACCGCCTGGAGAAGGCGGGACTGGTGCAGCGGGAGCGTGACGCCGAGGACCGCCGCATCGTGCACGCGCAACTCACCGACGAGGGCTTGCGGGTGATCGAGAAGGTCGCGGAGGCCCACTTCGCCAACGAGTCGCAGATCCTCAGCGGGATGTCGCAGGACGATCAGGCGGCGTTGGCCGAATTGCTCCGCAAGCTCGAGCACTCGATCGTCGAGAACCAGGCCCCCACCGCCTGAGCGGAGGACTCAGCTGGCCGCGCGGGCGGTCAGGTCGGCGACCTCACCGAATCCGATGAACCGTTCGGACGCCGCCGTCATCTCCACGATGAAACGTCGCTGCTCGTCCTGCGATGCACCGATCAGGCGCGCCGCACCCGTCCACTGCGCCTCGGACAGCTTGCGGGCGAGCTGGGCGGGTTCGGCGCACGGCGTCGCGATCCCGGCCTGGTTGAGCCGTTCGATGAACCGGATGTACCGGCCGAGGATCCGGTTGTGGGCCGCCTCGAGCTGTTCCCCGATCACTGGGTCGACGGCGGCGCGGTCCTCGATCATCGTGAACAGGCGGCCGCTGCTGTAGACGGTCTCGATGAACGCCGCGGTGGCCGCGCGCAGGACGGTGCGCGGGTCCGCGTCCGGCGGGACCGGGATGCGCTGAGCCTCGACGAACGTGTCGAACACCGCGGCGGCGACGGCACGGAACGCGTCGTCCCGGGATGCGAACCGGGCGGAGAATTCGGCCTGCGACACTCCGGCGGCAGCGGCGATGACCGCCTCGGTGGTGCGCTCGTATCCGAGCTCGGCGAAGCACCGCCCCGCCGCCTCGACCAACGCGAGCCGACCTCGATCGTCACCGTTCGTAAGCACCGCTCGCGCCTCCTCGTACCCCGGCCGGCGCCCGACGTGTCGGCCGTCACACATTCTTAGTTGACATTTCATTCACGTCAACCCGGGCGACCCTACGCCTCCTGAAGTGCCTTCGCCTGGGCTTCGGCCTGAGCCCGGTAGAGCCGGCGGAGCCGGATGACGCCGAGGTCGTGCTGGTACAGGTTCTCTGCCTGGTCCGCGTCGAATGCCATCGCCTCGAGCATGGCGCGGTCCTGCTCGAGCACCACCCAGTGCCGCTCCTCGAGCTTGGTGCGGTACAGGAACCGCCAGACGTCGCGTTCCCAGCCCTCGACACGGCGGTACCGCCAGAAGAACACCGCGGTGGTCTCGGCGTCGATCGGCGTTCCCATGCCGACGATGCCGAACGAGCCACCCGGGCCCGCGGTCGGCGGGTAGGGAATCTCGAGGTCCACCCAGTCGATGCCGGTCCGGCAGAATTCGACCCAGTCGAAGTTCACGCCCCGCTGGTCGGTCTTCTCGAAGAAGAACCCGCGATCGGTTTCGCGGATCCGGAACTTCGCGGACGTCTCGCCGCCGAACATCGAATGCGATTCGCGGTGCAGGAACGCTCCGTGCATCGGGTCGAGCAGGTTCTCCAGCGTGAACCGCCACGGCGCCTTCCACTCCGCGTAGCAGAGGAAGTTCGAGATGCCGTCGTCGGTGAGTCGCTCGGGGAGTTCGAGGGGCGCGGGCTCGGCGTCGGGGTCGGTGCCGAACCAGGCGAGCACGGCGCCGGCCACCTCCCGCACGGGGAGGCTGGTCACCAGCCGCTTGCCCTCGAGGTTGCAGCCGGGCATTCCGGGGACGGAGACGACGGTGCCGCCGCCGTCGACCTGCACGCCGTGGTACTGGCAGGCGACGCGATCGCCGAGGTGCTGACCCTGCGACAGCGGGGCGCCGCGGTGCGGGCAGCGGTCGGCGAGCATGCGGAGGGTGCCGTCGGACTGACGGAACAGCAGCCAGTCCTCGCCGAGGCGCCGCACCTTCTTCATGTCGCCGCGCGCGACGAAGTCGGACGGGCACACCGCGTGCCACTGGTCACGCATCCCGGTCGCGAAGATCTCGTCGCCGGTCAGTGCCGCCTTGTGCAGTCGGTTCACCATGTCAGGCCCCCATCCGTCGGATCTCGTCCGTGAAAGTGTCGGTGGTCCAGGCGTCGCCGCCGGGACTGTGGATGCCGAGGGCGTTCAAACCCTTCACCAGGCCTTCGAGGTGGTGCACACCGGTGCCGAAGACCTCTTCGATCGCACCGGCCAGCTTCCGTTCGTACGGGGTGGGTGCCGTGCCGGACTGGCGTGGTTGCAGATACAGGCTCATGGTTCTTCCCTTCTAGAGATCCAGCACGAGCTCGTCGGAGCGGGCGCGGGAAACGCAGATCATGATGGTGGTGCCGGACTCCTGCTCGGAGCTGGAGAGCAGGGAGTCGCGGTGGTCGGGGGTGCCGGCGAGGACGCGGGTTTCGCACGTCCCGCAGATGCCTTCGCGGCAGGAGTTGGGGACGTCGACGCCGGATTCCTCGAGGGTGTCGAGGATGGTCCGGTCGGGGGCGACGGTGGCCGAGATGCCGGATCGTTCGCAGATCACGCGGACGGGACGGTCGCCGGCGAGGGTGTCGGCGGGGATCTCCTTCGCCTTGAACCGCTCGAGCCGGATCGCGCCGTCCGGCCAGGAATCGGTGTACCCCTCGACCGCGCCGAGCAGACCCTCGGGGCCGCAGGCGTAGACGAGCGTCTCCTCACGGGCGGCGCCGAGGATGCCGGCGAGGTCGAGGATGCCGTCGGCCTCCTCGGTGACGACGTGCACGCGGTCGCCGTATCCGGACAGTTCGTCGAGGAACGCCATCGACGCGCGGGCACGGCCGCCGTAGTGCAGTTCCCATTCGGCGCCCATGCGTTCGGCTTCACCGATCATCGTGAGGATCGGTGTGATGCCGATGCCGCCGGCGATGAACACGTAGCGCGGCGAGGGCAGGAGTTCGAAATTGTTGCGGGGTGCGCTCACCGACAGGCTGTCGCCGGGCCGCAGCGTCTCGTGGACGTGCCGGGAACCGCCTCGGCCGGTCACCTCGTGGAGGATCGCGACGCGGTACCCGGTCTTGTCGTCGGGGTCTCCGCAGAGGGAGTACTGACGGATGGTCCCGCGGTTCAGGTGCAGGTCCAGGTGGGCGCCCGGCGTCCACCGGTCGACCGCGCCGCCGTCTTGTCGTTCGAGGCGAAGCGACACCACGCCCGAGGACTCGACCCGCATCTGACGCACCATCATGGGGACGGTGTCTGCGTCTGTTGTCATCGCTCACTCCCAGGCTCAACCGAAGGCATAGTTCCTTAGTGCTCAATAATTTAGCACTAAGATGTATCGTGCGCCACAGTTGAGGGGAAATTCGTCGAGTACAGGCCGGGCTACTCCGTTTCGCGGTACCGCACGGTCTCGGCCGCGAGCCGCTCCTCGTATGCCTGTGCGAGGTCGTGCAGAGCCTGCACGCAGTCACCGGTGAACACCGGCGCATGCATCGGCGCCAGCAGCAGGGGTTCCAGATCGGCGAGTCCCCGGATCGTGGGGCCGAGCGCCGGTGACAGGCACGTCGCGTTCCCCATGTCCTCCGCCGCGATGGCCGGGCCGACGATCTCCTCCTCCGTGGCAGGCGGATGATGCCCGAACGCGGTGAACAGGTCGCCGCAGAACAGCGTCTGCGTCGTCTCCTCGAAAACCAGCCCGGCGTCCCACCCGTGCGGAACGTGCGGGGTGTCGAGATGACGGACCCGCCTGGTGCCCGTCTCCATCACGTCGCCGTACTGCAGGGGACGCGGCATGCGATCGGCGAGGTCGTTGACCTGCACGAAGCAACCCATCGCCCCGTGCGCGACCTCGGCGTTCGGCGCGGCCGCCAGCCACGAGTTCATCGCACCGCACTCGTCGGCCTCCACGTGCCCGAACGTGATCCACCGCAGTCTGTCGAGAGGAATCAGCCGGCCGACCGCCGCGGACACGGACGGGAACAGCGCACGCTGACCGGTGTGGAACAGCAGCGGTTCCTCACCGTCGACGAGGAACTGGTTCATGATCAGGTTGGGCTCGTCCAGATACGTGGACAACCGGTAGATGTCGGGAGCGATCTCGGTAATCGTGGTGTCCATCCCTGGCTCCGATCACGTCACGGTGTCGTGAGGACAAGCCTTCTCGGGACAGCGGCGGCGCGCAAGATCCTGGCGGTCCGAGATGGCGCTACCGCCGCTGCCCGACGCCGATCCGGACGAGATCGTGTCCGACGGTCACGGTGCCGGCGAACGTGGACTTCACGCCTCGTTCCCACTGGTCGTCGGTGACCTGCCGGGGGTCGCCCGGCCCGATGTGGGAGAGCACCACCTGACGGACATCCGCGTCCGTGGCGACGCGCCCGACGTCCTGCGCGGTGGTGTGCGCCTGAATCATGTGCTCGACCAGTGCGGGACCCGAAGTCTGCGCGTAGAAGTCGACGTCGATCACCTCGTGGACGAGGATGTCGGATCCTCGGGCGAGCCGGACGACATTCGCCGATTTCGCGGTGTCGCCGGAGAACGTGACCGCACCGTCCTCCGTGTCGAACCGGTACGCCAGCGAGGGATAGACGGGGCCGTGCGGAACCAGCGTCGCGGTGACCCGGACCCGGTCGTCTTCGAACACCGGGAACGGTTCCATCTCCGGCGCCGTGTTGTCGGCGGACGCACCCGCCGACTCCGGTGGCAGTACGTCGTGCAGCGACAACCGCTGTCCGTAGTCGGACTGGGCGCCCTTTTCGACGTTGCGAATGTTGATGTCGTAGGCGAATGCGTCGAGTACACCCGCGAACAGATCGGTGAGTCCGGGTGTCGGCGACGCCGGACTCTGGATCGGAATACTCTGGCCGCCGCGCGGTGCCGACAGTCTGCCCGCCGAGCCGGGGCCGTACACCGGCACCACGTTGCGGAACGTGTAGGACGGTGTCCCGCCGGGCAGCCAGAAGACGTTGAACAGGTCGGCGATGTGATCGCTGTGCATGTGCGTGACGAAGACGCCACCGAGCGAATCCGCGGCGATACCAGCCTGGATCAGCTTTCGGCTCGACCAGGGACCCGCGTCGATCAGATACGGTCTGTCGCCGACGACGAGCACACTGGACGTGCCGCTCCGCCCCGGCACGGCGATGGGACCGGCCGCCGTGCCGAGCAGAATCAGCGTCGTCGCGTAACCGTCGACGTCACCGGACAACTCGTAGGCGTCCGGTGGCGTCGCGCCACTCGGCTGCGCGTCCGCGGTGTGAGACGCGCAGCTCGTCGCGGCGATAGCAGTGGCGGCGGACCCCAGCAGGGCCAGCGCCCGCCGCCTCGACAGAGCTTGTCCGCCGACGGTTTCCATTCAGGCGTCCGTGCGGGCGGCGGCCAACTCCAGCGGCACCTGCCAGGCGTCGTATTCGTAGACCCAGTCGCCGTTGCCCGCGACCTTCAGCCATTCGTTGGACCGGGAGCCCCGCTGGATGCGTGACGTCCGCTGCAGTCGCGTCTCCTGGTAGGTCTGCAGCGCGACTGCGGGGTCGTCGAACAGGCTGAGGCAGCGGGACAGGACGACGGCGTCTTCGACTGCCATGCCGGCGCCCTGCGCCATGAACGGCATCATCGGATGTGCCGCGTCGCCGAGGAGCACGGACCGCCCGTCGGTCCACGACGCCAGCGGGTCGCGCACGTAGAGAGCCGATTTCAGGACGTCGTCGCAGGCGTCGAGGAGGGCTCGTGCCTCGGGGTGGAAGTCGCGGTACAGCTCACGAAGTTCGGTGACGGATCCCGGTGTGGTCCACGATTCCTCGGTCCACTCCTCCTGACCGCAGGTGGCGAAGACGAAGATGTCCTTGCCCTGGTTGAGGGGGAACGTCACGATCTGCGTCGACGAATCCGGCCCCCACCATTTGGTGAAGCAGTCGAGGTTCGGCAGGTCGCCGACGCGTTCGGTGGGGACGACGGCGCGGAACGCCACGACCCCGGTGAACGTCGGCTGTTCCCGCCCCAGCAGCGACGTCCGGACCGCGGAGTGGATCCCGTCGGCGCCGACGATCACGTCTGCGGAAACCCCACTGCCGTCGGTGAACTCGATGCGGCCGTCGGCCACGCCGCTGACCCGGCGACCCATTTCGACGACACCCGACGGCAGCCGGTTCTCGAGCGCGGTCATGAGGTCGCCCCGGTGCATGGTCAACTGCGGTGCGCCGTACTGCTGTTCCGCGCTGTCGCCCATCGGCAGCCGGGACGTTTCGGCCCCCGTGTCCCACGTGCGGCTGATCCGGAACTGCGGGCGGGCGGCCGATTCGCGGATCGCCGGGCCGATGCCGAGTCCGTCGAGAGCCCGGACCGCGTTGGGGGTGAGGTTGATGTCGGCGCCGACGCGGGCGAACTGCCTCGTCTGCTCGTAGACCGTGACGTCGAGACCGAACTTGCGGAGGGCTATCGCCGTCGCCAGTCCGCCGATGCCGCCGCCGCAGACGGCGACCGTGGTCACTGTGCAGCCTTTCCGGGGACCGTGACGGGCGGCGTGAACGGTGCCGGCATGTCGCCGTAGGCGGCGAGATCGACCTCGACGATCACCGGCGCCTGCCTCGACACGGCGTCCGCGAGCACCTCGTGGGCCTCGCCGGCGCCACCGATCCGCAGGTACGGCACGCCGATGGACTGCGCCAGCAACGGGAAGTCGGGGGTGACGAGGTCGACGGCGTAGGTGTCTTCGCCGCCGCCCTTCTGCATGTTGCGCAGCACGCCGTAGCCGCCGTCGTTGAACACGAGCAGCACCAGCCACGGCTTCTCCTGCGCCATGGTCAGGATCTCACCGAAGTGGACGGCCAGGCCGCCGTCGCCGACGAGCGCCAGGGTGGGCCGGGTCTCGTCGGCCAGTGCGGAACCGATGGCCATGCCCAGGCCCTGCCCGATGCCGCCGCCGCGAGGGAAGACGTTGGACGTGGGGTCGAACATCGGCAGCAGCCGGTTGCCCCAGGAACTCGACGCAATGGTGACGTCGCGGGCGATCACGGAATCCTGCGGGAACGCGGCACGCACGGCGTCGCACAGCACCGCGTGATCGCCGAGTCCGGCGCGCTGCTTGCTGCGGACGAGTTCGCGGGTGGTGCGGGCACGTTCGGTCCAGGCGGCGTCGACGGGCGTCAGGCCCGACAGCTGCCGGAGGAACGTCGCGATGTCGGCGGTGACCCCGGCCTGCGCCGGGTAGACGCGTCCGATCGCGGCCGCGTCGATATCGACCTGCACGTGCACGGCAGGAACGGGCATGGAGTAGTCGCCGGTCTCGTTGGACCGGAAGTGGGTACCCAGCGACAGCAGCAGGTCGGCATCCTGGAGGAGTTCGCGCCCCACGGGGGTGTTGCCGTAGTTGCCGATGCACAGCGGATGGTCCTCGGGCACGGCGCCGCGCCCGGAGTTGCTGGTGAGCAACGGGACTCCCCACTGCTCCACCACTTCGGTCAGCTCGGCACCGGCCGTGGCGACACCGCCGCCAGCCCAGATCACCGGACGTTCCGCCGACTGCAGCAGAGCGAAGGCGACGGCCAACTCGTCGACGTCCGGTGTGCGCGGCGACTCCGACACCGGTCCGACCACGTCGATGACGTGTTCCGCGTACTGGAGGTCGATGGGCCATTCGATGCTCGACGGGCCTCCAGGCGCGGCGAGCGCGGCAGCGACGCCTTCCCGCAACACCTTTCCGGCGCCGTCGGTGTCGAGGATCGTGGCGGCATGCTTCGACGTCGCCGTCAGCATCCCCAGCTGATCCTTGGTCTCGTGGATGAAACCGCGACCCGAGCCGAGGTAGCGGCTCTCGACGTTGCCCGTCACGTGCAGCACCGACGTTCCGGCACTGAGCGATTCGATCAGCGAACCGGCCGCGTTGCCGGCACCGGTGCCGGTACTCGTGAGAGCGCAACCGAGGCCGCCGGTGGCGCGGGCGTACCCGTCGGCGGCGCTGACCGCAGTGGCCTCGTGCCGGACCGGCACGAACCGCAGGTGCTTGCTCACCGCCTGCACCAGGGGCTGGTTGTGGACGCTCACGATACCGAAGACGGTGTCGACACCGGCCTCGCGCAGCACCTGGACGAGCAGGTCGCCCCCATTACCCACCTGCTTGTCATTTCGTGCAGACATGGTGTTCCTCTCAGACATAGCGCGCGACGCCTCCGCAGACGTCGAGGCTGGTGCCCGTCACGTAGGACGAGCGTGGAGACAGCAGGGTCACGATCATGGCGGCCACCTCGTCGGCGCGGCCGAACCGGCCGAGGCCGATACCGCGGTCCTGGGCGATCTCCGCCTCCCATTCGGCGAATGTGGCGTCGGTGCCGGACTCTTCGTAGCGGCGCCGCCACTGGCCGGTGTCGACCAGTCCGAGCGACACCGAGTTGACGCGGATGCCGTCGGCAGCGAGTTCGAGCGACAGCGACTTGCTGAGGTTCAGCAGCCCGGCCCGGGCGGCGCTGGTGGTGACCAGCCGCGGCTCGGGCTGACGTGCGAGCACCGCCGAGATGTTGACGATGGACGCGGCGTCGGACTTGCGCAGCAGCGGCAGGGCGGCCTCGACGGTGTTGAGGACGCTGGAGAACTTGAGGTCGAGTTCGTCGCGCCAGTCGTCGAGGGTCGCCTCGCCGCGCGGGACCATGCGGGACTTGCCTGCGTTGTTGACCAGACCGTCGAGGCCGCCGAATCGGGCGACACCGGCGTCGACCAGCGCGGCGACCGCGGCCGGGTCCCGGACGTCGCAGGACGCGGTGAGGACGCGGTCACTGCCGGGCAGCGGCGCGATCACGGAGTCGAGCCGGTCGCGGTCGCGCGCACAGGTGACGACGTTGGCACCCTCCTCGAGCAGCATCGCGACGGTGGCGAGCCCGACTCCCGAGCTTCCGCCCGTCACCAGGTGGGTGCGGTCTTTCAGTTGCAGGTCCACGACGTGGTCCCCTTCTCTAGTGCAGGACGAATCCGCCGTTGACGACGAGTTGCTGGCCGGTGATGTACGAGGCCTCGGGTCCCATCAGGAACGCGACGGCGCCGACGAGGTCCGACGGCTGCTGTGGCCGCTCGAGCGCGCGATTGAGGCGGTACAGCTCGTGCCGGTGCTCCGGAACCTTCTGCGCCGATTCGCTTTCGGTCAGACCGGGTGAGACGGTGTTGACGGTGATGCCGTGCGGGCCGAGGTCACGGGACATGGCGCGGGTCAGCGCGGCCACCCCGCCCTTGGAGGCGATGTAGTGCGCGAGGCGCGGCGAACCGTACAGGGCGGCGTCGGAGCCGATGGTGACGACTCGTCCGCCTCCGTTCCCGATGATGGAGGGAATGATCGCCCTGCTCACGAGGAACGTGCCGCGCAGGTTGACGCCCAGCACCCGGTCCCACTCGTCGATGTCGAGTTCGTGAATCGGTTTGCCGCCCACGCCGTCCGCGAGGGCCGCGTTGTTGACGAGGCCGTACAGCGGACCACCGGAGGTGACGGTGGCCGCCATCGCGTCGACGGACTCCGCGTCGCGGAGATCGACCCGGACGAACTGTGCCTTGACGCCGTCGGCGCGCAGGCTCGCCGCCGCGTCCTCGCCCCAGTCCTCGCGGATGTCGGCGAGCCACAGGGTGGCGCCGTCCTCGCCGAGCCGGCGGGCCAGGGTGAGTCCGAGACCCCGCCCCGCCCCGGTGACGAGAATGCTGCGGCCGTCGAGATTCACGGTCAGTCCCGCGTCACGCCGTGCATGGCCGACGTCTCGGGGTACGTCGGGATCTGCGGCTTCTGCGCGCCGATGATGACGCAGAACAGAGCGTCCTTGTCGCCGTTGTTCTTCAGGCTGCGCGGAACTCCGGCCGGGACGACGATCATGTCGCGGTAACCGAGGGTGCGCTTCTCCACCTGGCCGTCGCGGTGAACACCGACCTCCACCTCGCCCTCGAGCACGAAGAAGGCTTCCTCGGCGTCGTGGTGGGTGTGCTCCGGGCCCTCGGCGCCGGGGGGAAGCAGCATGTTGGAGAACGTGAATCCGCGCGAGACGATGGTGCGGTTGTCGTTCTCGTGGTTACCCGTCGCGCCGGAGCCGACGTAGCGGATCTGCGCGCGCTTGAACTGGTCGCCGGCCTTGGCCTGGAAACCCAGGGTGTCCCAGTCCTCGTGGCGGGAGCCACGGGTGAGGATCAGCGAGTCGGTGAATTCCTTCAGATCGGCGGTGCCGTATTCGAGTGTCATGTCGTGCTCCTTCTCTAGAGGTGGTTGCGTAGGCGTTCGGTGATGTGGATGAAGGATTCGACCCAGGCGTTGAAAGCCTCCGGCCGCTCCTGGTTCGCGAGGTGTCCGGCACCCCGGATGGTGACGAACACGGCACCCGGAATTCCGCCTGCGAGAACCTGACTCGCCGGAACCCCGGTCACCCTGTCCTCGTCTCCGCCGAGGACGAGCGTGGGGATGTCGATCTTCGGCAGATCGGCCGTGTGATCGGTGGCCGCCATCGACTCCGCGGCGTACCCGTAGCCGGGCAGCCGGATCGACGACGCCATGATCGCCGTGGCCTTCGCGGTCAGTTCGTCACCGGCGGTTCCGGACAGCAGCCGCGGGGCCCGTTCGGCGGCAAAGGCTTCCGCGCCTTCCTGCTCGAGCGTCGCGGCCCGGGCGCGCATCCGGCCGGCGGCGTCGCCGTCCGCTCCCGAGCCGACGGTGGAACTGCCGAGCAGCAGACTCCGCACGAGCCCGGGGTGGCGCAGCGCCAGCCGGGTGGCGATCACGCCGCCCCACGACATCCCCAGGACGTGCGCTCCCGCGTCACCGCAACGGTCGCGGATCACGTCGGCGGCGGCGTCGGCGTAGTCGTCGAGGTCGAACGGACGGCCCGGGTCCTCGCTGCGGCCGTAACCGGGAGCGTCCCAGGCCAGCAGTCGCAGCGACGACGACAGTTCGTCGAACTGCGGCGCGAAACTGTCTGCGCCGCCCCCGATCCCGTGCAGCATGAGCAGCGCGGGGCCGGAACCGGATTCGACGACGTGCGTCACGACGCCCGCCCGAGGTCGAACCGCTCGAACGCACCGGGGTCGGGGATGCCGGCCATGTGGTCGCGGACCTGCTTGGACGGCGGGCCCGCGGTGCCCCACAGGTCGGAGAGTTCGGGAACCCGGCGCCAGACCTTGCACAGCCACCGGTCCTCGTCGACCTGCGCGATGCCGGACGTGTACTCGCACACCAGCCCTGCCGGGTCGGCGAAATAGGAGAACGTGTTGTCGCCGGGGCCGTGCTTGCCCGGACCCCACAGCGGCACGGTGCCGTGGTGACGCAACCGGCCGATGCCGCGCATGAAGTGGTCGACGGTGGGCATCTCGTAGGCAACGTGATTCACCGACGTCCACTCGGCCTGGTTGAACGCGATGCTGTGATGGTCGGTGTTGCAGCGCAGGAACGCCATCTGGTGCTCGGACCAGTCGGAGACCCGCATGCCCAGGACGTCGCAGTAGAACGTCACCGCGGCGTCGATGTCGACGGTGTTGAGGACGACGTGCGTGACGCCCACCGGGACGGCGTCCTCGCGGCCGAGCTTCGGGACCGCGAGTGCGTCGGCGAGCAGTTCGACGACGCGGCCCTCGGGGTCGACCAGGCTGACGCCGTAGCCGCCGCCGAGATCGTCCACCGGCCCCGGGCCGCTGACGATCGGGACGCCGCGGAGTTCGAGTCGGCGGGCGGCCTCGTCGACCTCGGCCGGCGTGGCGACGGCGAACGTGATGCGGCCGAGGCCGTTCCGCTCGGCCTGGGTGAGTTGCAGCGCGTGGTGGTGCTCACCGGTTCCCCGCAGCCAGGCACCGTCCGTGCCCTGCTCGACCACGCGCAGTCCCCACACCTCCGAGTAGAAGTCGGTGGATTCGATGCTGGCCTGTGTGCGCAGTTCGACGGAGCGCAGGCACCGTAGCCGGGCTATGGGTTGGTTCATCGCATGCCTCCAGTTACTTAGGTCTCAATATCTTAGCGCTAAAGTAATAGGTCGTACAGAGCTGACGGGAATTTCTTTCCGGACGACCTACTACTTCAGCTTCCCCGTGGGCCGATGTGACAGCGGTTCAGTCAGGCGGAACCCGTGTGACATTCGGCGAGCAAGCTTCAGTCAGCCCACGAGCGGGTCGCTCAATCAGCCCACGAGCGGGTCGCTCAATCAGCCCACGGATTGGGTTCCTCGTCGAGGCCCCAGTAGATGCTCTTCTGCCGCGAGTAGGCGGCGATACCGCTGCGCCCCTTCTCCACCCCGAGTCCGCTCTCCTTGACGCCACCGAACGGCGTCGAGATGCTGAACTGCTTGTAGGTGTTGATCCACACGGTGCCGGCCTGGAGGCGGCGGGCGAGTTTCCACGCGCGACGGTAGTCGCGCGTCCAGATTCCTGATGCCAGACCGAATACCGAATCATTGGCCTGTGCAACCAGATCCGCGTCGCCGTCGAACGGCAGGACCACGAGGACGGGTCCGAAGATCTCCTCCTGGCAGGTGCGCGAATTGTTGGGGAGCCCGTCGATGATCGTCGGCAGGTAGTACGCGCCGTCGCGGAGCCGTTCGTCGTCGGGGATCGCCCCGCCGCACAACACTCGTCCGCCCTCTTCGCGAGCGAGGTCGACGTATGCGGCGACGCTGTCGCGGTGCTTGCGGTGGACCATCGGCCCGACCTGGGTGTCGGGGTCGCGGCCGGGCCCGAGTCGCAGTCGCTGCGTCTTGGCCACCAGCTTCTCGAGGAATTCGTCGTAGATGCGGCGGTCGACGAACAGCCGGGATCCGGCGATGCAGCTCTGCCCGGTGGACGAGAAGATCCCGTACATGACGCCGTTCACGGCGGCGTCGAGGTCCGCGTCGTCCAGCACGATCGTCGGCGACTTGCCGCCGAGTTCGAGCGACACGGGCATCAGCTTGTCGGCTGCCGCGTGCGCGATGGACCGTCCGGTGTTGGTGCCGCCGGTGAACGTCACCTTCCCGACACCGGGGTGGGTGACGATGGCGTCGCCGACCACCGAGCCCTTGCCCGGCAGCACCGACAGCAGTCCGGCAGGCAGTTGTGTTTGGTCGATGAGCCGCGCCAGTTCCAGCGACACCAGCGGCGTCCACTCGGCGGGCTTGAGGACGACGGCGTTGCCTGCCGCCAGCGCGGGCGCGATCTTCTGCGCGTCGCTGGCCACCGGCGAGTTCCACGGTGCGATGGCGCCGACCACGCCGATGGGCTCGAGAACGCTCATCGTGAGGAAGTTGCCGCGCGGGGTGGTGAGGTCGTCGTCCGCGGTTTCGAGGACGGCGGCGAAGTAGCGGAACGTGCCCGCCGCGCTGCCGACGAGTGCGGTGGTCTCGGCGACCGTCTTGCCGGTGTTGTAGCTCTGCAGCAGCGCCAGCCGGGACGTGTTCGCCTCGATCGCGTCGGCGATGCGGTGCAGGTACTTCGCCCGCTGGTGCGGGAGCAGCGCGCGCCACGCCGGGTCGTCGGCGGCGGCGCGGCCCTTCCGGACCGCCTCGTCGGCGTCGTCGGCGGTGGCCTGGTGGATCACCTGCAGGGTTTCGCCGGTCGACGGGTCCGTGACCGCGAACGCGGGTCCGTTCGCCTGCCGCCACTGCCCGGCGACCAGGATCCGGTCGGCGACCGGGACGAACGGCAGTGTCTGTGGTGCGGTGTCGAGAACGGTCACTGGGAGATCTCCTCGAGAGTCTTTTCGCGGGTTTCGACGGCGAAGAAGCCGACCACGAGGGCACCGATCATTGCGACCGCGGCGAACATTCCGAAGACGACGGTGAGTGTGCCGCCCCCGTCGAGGATGGCGCCGACGGCGAGGGGACCGACGATGATGCCGAGGCGTCCGCTCGCTCCGCCGATCGCGCAGCCGATGGCTCGCATCCGGGTCGGGTACAGCTCCGCGGTGTAGACGTAGAGCGCCATGTTGACGGCGAAGACGAACAGCGCGGATCCGGCCGACCAGAACAGGACCTTCGTCGCGGTGTCGGCGCCGGAGGCGGCGAGCAGGAAGAGCAGCGACGAGCACAGGACCATCGACGCGGTGATGCAGATGCGGCGACCGAGGTTGTCGATGAGGAACGCGACGAGGATGCAGCCGATCAGGCCGGCGACGCTGGTGACGATGCTGTAGTGCAGGGCGGTGTCGACGCTGACGTCGAATGCGGATCGGTACAGCGTCGGCAGCCAGGACGCGATGCCGTAGTTGACGAAGTAGGCGCAGCCCCAGATCGCCGCAAGCATCAGCGTGCGACGCAGGTAGATACCCCGGAAGGCCTCCGCGAACGTTCCGCGGCGGGTGTCGACGGCGACGGCGGGCAGCGGCTGCGGGGCCGGGAGCGTCTTGCCGTACTTGCCGGTGATCTCGTTCTCGATGCGGGTCATGGCGTTGTGCGCATCCTCGTGGCGGCCACGGGACGCGAGCCAGCGCGGCGACTCGGGCAGCTTCCACAGCAGCGGCAGGAGCACGACGGGCAGCGCGCCGAGCGCGAACAGGATCTTGTAGCCGTAGTTCGGGACCACCCACGCCGACACGATCGCCGACATCACGAGCCCGATCGGGAAGATCACCTCGTAGAGCAGCACGAATCGTCCGCGCTTGTGGGCTTTGGTGATCTCGCCGATGTAACTCGCTGCGACCGGGACCTCGGCGCCGAGGCCGATACCCTGCACGAATCGGAAGACGAGGAAGAGCATCAGGCTGTCGGTGAACGCCATGCCGAGGCTCATCACGGCGTAGAGCGCGAGCGAGAAGATGATGACGTTGAGCCGGCCGACGCGGTCGGCGAACCAGCCGCCGGCGAGGGCGCCGACGAGCATGCCGATGCCGCCGATGGCGATCACCCAGGCGATGTCGCCGGGGGTCAGACCCCACTTGGGGATGAGAACGGGGAGAGAGTACGCGATCATCAGCTGGTCGAAGCCGTCGAAGAACGTGACGGCGCCGACGATGACGCGGGCCTTGATGTGCCACCTGCTCATCGGCAGGCGTTCGAGTCGGGCGCTGATCATCTCAGCTGTGGCAGCCATGGCGGGCGATACCGTCGTCATGAGCATCCTCAGGGTCGGGTCGAGGCGTTTACTTAAGCCCTTAAAGGCTTACCGCTAAGATGTAATCTCACGCACATGAGAAACGTCAACCCTTGACTTTGGAAGAAACATGTTATTCACACCTGTGCGTACTTCTTAACCTTCCGCGGTTAACAAGTGCTCACGGGTGAGAGAGCCGTCGACTACGCGGTGGACTGCATCCATTCTGCACAGATGCGTGCGGTCGTGTGTCACGAGCAGCGTCGCGACCTCGCGCTCTCGCACCACACCGAGGATCAGATCCATGATCGCGGCGCCCCGTTCCTGGTCGAGCGCGCTGGTCGGCTCGTCGACGACCAGCAGCGACGGATCGTTCATCAGCGCCCGGGCCAGGTTGACCCGCTGCCGCTGCCCACCCGACAACTGCGCGGGCCGCTTCCCGGCGTGGTCAGCGAGGCCGACGGCGTCGAGCAGGTCGCGAGCCTTCGCGCGCCCGGCCCGCCGCGGCACGGACATCCGCTGCCCGAGATGCGCCATCACCTCCAGTTGTTCGAGGGCCGTCAACGACGACACCAGATTGGACTGCTGGAACACGATGCCGATCCGGTCGCGGCGCAGCGTGGACGCCTCCCGCCGGCTCAGCGCGGTGAGTTCGGTGGTGCCCAACCGGACGGAGCCCGAGTCGGGCCGGATCAGCGTCGACGCCACCGCGAGAAGCGTCGACTTTCCGGAACCGGACGGACCGGTGATCGCGGCGATCTCACCCCGGCCGAGGGTCAGCGACACCGAGTCGAGGGCGGTGACGCGTCCCGCGCCGTCGGGGTAGGTGAGGGTGACGTCGTCGAGGATGAGGGCGGGGGTGGTCATCGTGTGCTCCCGAGGGCGGTGAGGGGGTCGGTGGTGAACAGGAAGCGGAGCGCGAACGCGGCGCCGAGGAGGCCCAGCCCGACGAGGGCGGTGGCGGGCAGGACAGTGATGGAGATGTCGAGCACGAACGGCACGGCGTCGCCGATCATCGACCCGGCCACCGCTGCCGTCCCGACACCGACACCCACGCCGGCGAGCAGGACGACGAGCGCCTGCCCGAGCGCGTCCCGCACGAGCGACCCGGTGGACGCGCCGAGCGCCTTCAACGTCGCGACATCGGGGGTCCGCTGGAGGGTCCAGACCGTGAAGAACGCGCCGATCACCAGCGCGGAGATCGCGAACAGCATCACCGTCATCAACGTCAGTGACCCGTTCTCGGAGGTATAGGAGCCGATGGCGGAGAAGGAGTCGGCCACACTTCGGGAGGTCGTCCCCGCGACGGCGTTCGTGGCGTCGTCCCCGCCGGCCACCGCGAGCACCGTCGCCGCACCCCCACGCGGGTTCGCGTGCTGCCAGTCGGCGAGCGTCATCCACACGGCCGGGCTGTGGCCGTACCAGTCGTCGCCGCGGACTGCGGTCACCGCGAAGGTGACGTCGCCGACGGTGAGACGGTCGCCGGCGCCGACGCCGAGGGATCGCGCCGCGCCGGCCCCGAGGATCACGGTTCCCGGCGCGGACGGTGCACGGTCGCCCACACCGCCGTCCGCGCCGACCAGTGCCACCCCCTTCGCCGGACCTCCTACTGCCGACGCCGAGCCTCGTCCGACGCCGATCGGCTGCACCGAGTCGGCGCTCCGCCGCCAGACGGCCACCTGCTCGGACGTCAGCACGGACTCGTCGAACCACGGACCGTCGTCGGAGGCGGCGAAGACCACCGACTCCGCGTCGATGCGTTCCACGACGGACACGTTCTGATGACGCAGTCCGGCCGTGAGGCCGCTGAGAAACGTGACGAGCAGCGCTATCAGCACCACGACGACGGATATCAGCGCGAAGCGACCACGCGCGGCACGCAGGTCTCTCGATGCGACGAACACAGGTGGTCCTCTCCAGATCACGACCGACGCCGCAGTCGATGCGGGCCGGGGCGGCCCTCACGGCCTCCGAACTCACCGTGCCCCGGACACGACACGGTTCCATCGCACGTGCGGTGGAATTCTCGGTGGTCGAAGGTCGGGTGCGCGTTCCGCCTTTCGATGGATGCCGGGTGCGGTCGCGTCGATAAGCTGGGCGGGGTGCACCGCTCCCCTCTCACGCCCGTGTTCGCGGGACTCCAACTGGGACTGCATGCGCTGATCGCGGCGCTCACTGCAGTCGTGATCTTGCGCGCCGTCCTTCCGGACGCACCGCAGGCACCGGCGATCGTGGTGCTGTCGGTGGCGTTTCTCGCGGTGTACGCGGCGGGAGCGACGCGTCGTCTGCGCGGGACGTGGTGGCTCGCAGCGCTGACGGCTCTGTGGGTGGCGCTGATGGTCCTCGCCCCCGACGCCGCCTATCTCGCGTTCGGGCTGTTCTTCCTGTACCTGCATCTGCTGCCGCGACGCTGGGGAGTCCTGGCGGTCGCAGCCGCGACCGTCGTGGCGGTCGTGGGCACCGGAATGCACCGCGGCTGGAGCGTCGCGGGTGTCGTCGGTCCGGTGATCGGTGCGTGCGTCGCGGTGGCGATCGGCCTCGGCTACCGGGCGTTGTACCGGGAGGCTGTCGAACGCGATCGCCTCATCGACGAATTGACCCGAACCCGAGCCGAACTCGCCGAGCAGGAACGTGCCGCCGGCTCCCTGACCGAACGGGAGCGGCTCGCACGCGAGATCCACGACACCGTCGCGCAGGATCTGTCGAGCATTCAGATGCTGCTCCACGCCGTCGAACGCGCCGCCCCCGACCACCCCGCCCGGGACCGCATCCGGTTGGCGCGGGAGACGGCCGCCGACAGCCTCGCCGAAACCCGTCAGCTCATCGGCGATCTCACACCCGCCGTCCTCGACGGGCAGTCACTCGTGGACGCGCTCGCACGGATCTGCACGCAGGCGAGGAACGACACGTTCGACACCATTGCCGTGGTCGAGGGGGAGCCGGTGCGATTGCCGATGCCCGTCGAGGCGGCGTTGGTGCGGATTGCGCAGGGCGCGGTGTCGAACGTGGTCCGGCACGCACACGCATCCCGGATGGCGGTCACTCTCACCTACTACGAGGACGCGGTCCGGTTGGACGTCGTCGACGACGGCGGCGGCTTCGATGTCGCACTCCTCGACCGTGAACCGTCGAAAGCGTTCGGGCTGAATTCGATTCGCCGACGCGTCGAGCTGCTCGACGGGTCGATGTCGGTGGAGTCGGAACCAGGACTGACCGCGGTCGCGGTGTCGTTCCCGCTCGAGGTCGGCGCATGATCCGACTGCTGCTCGCCGACGACCACGCGATCGTTCGCGCGGGCCTGCGCGCCCTCCTCGAGCACGAGCACGACATCGAGGTGGTCGGCGAGGCTGCCACCGCCGACGCCGCCGTGGCGTTGTGCGCGACGACTCCGGTCGACCTGGTGCTCATGGACCTCCGGTTCGGCGCCGGCACCTCAGGTGTGGACGCCACCCGGAACCTGCGGTCCCTGCCGAACCCACCGCACGTGCTGGTCGTCACCAACTACGACACGGACGCCGACATCCTCGACGCGGTCGCGGCCGGCGCCGCCGGGTATCTCCTGAAGGACACTCCCCCGCCCGAACTCCTCGCCGCCGTCCGCGCGGCGTCGGCCGGCGACAGCGTCCTCTCCCCGGCCGTGGCGTCGAAACTGATGACGCGCGTACGCCGACCTGCCACCAGCCTCAGCCCACGGGAGATCCAGGTGCTGACGTTGGTGGCTGCCGGGCGATCCAATCGGGAGATCGGTAAGGAACTCTTCCTCTCCGAGACCACCGTGAAGTCCCATCTCGTCCACATCTTCGGCAAACTCGGCGTCAAGTCCCGGACCTCCGCAATCGCCCGGGCCCGCGAGCTGGGCACCATCCCCAGGTGAGTGGCAATGTGTGCGGACGCACACTTTGCCACTCACATGCGTTTACGCTGGGGAAATGGACCCACCGGTCGTCCAGTACATCCAGCGGGACGGGCACGCGCTGGCGTATCAGGTGGTGGGCGGCGGTTCGCTGGACGTGGTGTGGCTCTTCGAGATCAACATGCACCTCGACCTGATGTGGACAGACCCGCAGATCCACTACCTGATGGAACGGGGCAGCACGTTCGCCCGCACCGCTTACTTCCAGCAGCGGGGGCTGGGCCTGTCCGACCCGGTCGACCACCTGCCGACGCTCGAGGAGCAGGCCGACGACATCGTCGCGGTCATGGACGAGATCGGGATGCGCGAGGCACTGCTGGTGGGCGTGGCCAGCGCGAGCGGCGCCGTCGCGCTCGTGGCGGCGCGGTCACCGGAACGAGTCACCGGAGTGCTGCTGATCCAGCCGTTCGCCGAACGCCTGATCGGCGGCGACCACGATCCGGAGGGATGGTCGACCGCCGAACGGGACCACTTCGTCGAGGGATGGCGGGCGGCCACGGAGGTGTGGGGGTCGGGCGCGACCGTGCCGTTGTGGGATCCCGGCGAGGATTCCCCGTTCAACCGACGGCTGATGTCGATGCTCGAGCGAAGTTCGGCGACACCGGCCGTCGCGCGCGCCCACATGGAGTGGATCTTCCGCCTCGACTACTCCGACATACTGCCGGCGATCCAGTGCCCGGCCCGGATCGTCATCGTCTCGGGCAGTCCCGTTCCCGCGGCCGCCGCGCGGTACGTCGCCGATCACATCCCGCAGAGCACTTTCCATCTGCTGCCGCCCGCGCCGACCGGCGCGTCGCTCGGGGAGGCGTGGAAGCCGATCATCGACGACGTCGAGCAACTCGCCACCGGTGGTCACCCGACACCGGACGCCGGGCAGTTCGTTGCGTCCGTGTTGTTCACCGACGTCGTCGGGTCGACGGAGATGCTCGCCAGGATCGGCGACGGCGCCTACCGGGAACTCCGCGCCGCCCACGAACGGCAGGTGCGCGACGGGGTGGAGAGGGCGGGCGGACGCCTCCTCAACGTCGCGGGCGACGGCACGTTCAGCATCTTCGACGGCCCCACCTCGGCGATCCGGTGTGCGCGGAGCGTCGTCGACGACGCGTGCGCCCTCGGCCTCGACGTGCGGGCCGGCGTACACACCGGGCAGGTGGAGCGGAACGGGCCCGACGTCAGCGGGATGACCGTCCACATCGGAGCGCGCATCGGAGCGACGGCCCGCGCCGGGGAAGTGCTGGTGTCACGTACCGTGCGCGACCTCGTGGTGGGGTCGGGTCTCCGGTTCACCGAAGTCGGTGAACACGAACTCAAGGGTGTCCCGGGTCGATGGATCCTCTACGCGCTCTCCGACGCGGACACACCCCGGATGGTGCCGCGGCGCGCACCACGGCTCAGCGTCATCGACCAGGCCATCCTGCGCACCGCGAAGCGGGCACCGCAGGCACTGCGCGCGCTCGTCGGCGCCGCCAACGCGAGGCAACGCCGACTGTCCCGCTGACCCCCAGGTGAGTGGCAAAGCGTGCGCCAGCACACTTTGCCACTCACGTCACCTCACACCGCCGTGGGCTGGCGGGCAGGCGCCTGCTGGATGTCGGGCGACGAGTACTTGCGAACGATCGCGACGAGGCAGAGCAGCCCGATCGCTCCGGCGCCGGCGAGGAAGGCGCCGACGCGCCAGGCGTTGGACGCGTCGCCGTTGATGAGCAGCACCATGACCATCGGTGAGAAGCCACCGATGATGGCGGAGATCTGGTAGCCGAGGGAGGCACCGGAGAATCGGATCTCGGGCGGGAACAGTTCCGCGAACAGCGTTCCCTGCGTTCCGGTCTGGAACGACATGACGATCACGGCGCCGAAGACGGCGAGCGCGAACGGCCACAGCGTGCCCTGGCTCGAGTGTCCGATCATGAGCCACATGGGGATTCCCCACAGCAGCATTCCGGCGGTGCCGATTCCGAAGATCAGCTTCCGGCCGTAGATGTCGGAGAGGTATCCGGCCAGCGGTACCAGCGGAATCATCAGAACGCAGGCGGCGAGGATGAAGCCGAGCACGGTCGAGCGTTCGATCCCGAGGTATGTGGTGGCGAACTGCACGGACCCCGTGATCATCGTGTAGAAGAAGATGACGCCGATGGCGTTCGCGCCGGCCGCGGTGAGTACGGTGCCGGGATTGTTGCGCAGCACCTGCAGGATCGGCGACTTCCGCGCGACCGGAGTCGCGGCGAGCTTCTTCGACAGTTCCCGGAACTCGGGTGTCTCCTCCAGGTAGCGGTGGATGACGAAGGCGACCGGGAGCATCACGAGGCTGATCCAGAACGGGATGCGCCACGCCCACGCGAGGAACGACTCGGAGTCGAATACCGCTGTGATGACGAGGAAGACGACGTTTCCGAGCACGACGCCGATGGGCACGCCGAGCTGCGCGAAGCTGCCGTAGAACCCGCGACGTCCGGCGGGGGCGTTCTCGGTGGCGAGGAGGACGGCACCGCCCCATTGCGCTCCGACGGCGAGGCCCTGGCAGATCCGCAGCGTCACGAGAATCGTGGGTGCGAGCCACACGAGTTGGGTATTGGGCACGAGGCCGATCAGCGACGTCGCGACGGCCATCATCACGATGGCCGCGACGAGTACCGGTTTGCGCCCCACCTTGTCGCCGAAGTGGCCGGCGAGGACGCCGCCGATCGGCCGGGCGATGAAGCCGACCGCCACCGTGGCGAACGAGTTGAGGGCGGCGACGACCTGACTGTCGGTCGCGAAGAATGTGGCGTTGAAGACGAGTGCGGCGGCGGTCGCGTAGATGAAGAAGTCGTACCACTCGAGTGAGGTCGAGATGGCGGCCGCGAACGAGGCGCGCGCGGCCCGGGGCTTGCCCGCGCGTTGTGTGTTCGAATCGGTGGGCATGATGGTCTCCTGCTCAGTCTTGGGCAATGGAACCGAATGTGTCTCGGAGAACGCGTTTGAGGATCTTGCCGCTCGGGTGCTTCGGGAGGGAGTCGGCGACGATCACGTACTTGGGCACCTTGTATCCGGCGAGTCGTCCGCGGCAGTGCTCCACGACGTCCTTCTCGTCGAGTTCGACGCCGGCGGCGGGGACCACGACTGCGGCGACCGCTTCGATCCACCGTGGGTGCGGCACCGCGAACACGGCGGCCTCACCGACGCCGTCGAGTTCGTAGAGCGTTTCCTCGACCTCCCGGGTCGCGACATTTTCCCCGCCGGTCTTGATCATGTCCTTCTTGCGGTCGACCACCCACAGGTATCCGTCCTCGTCGAGGTAGCCGAGGTCGCCGGAGTGGAACCACCCGCCCGCGAATGCTTCCGCGGTCTTCTCGGGTTGTCCGAGATAGCCGACGGTGGCGTGCGGGCTGCGGTGCACGATCTCGCCGACCTCGCCCGCGGGAAGCGGAAGGTCCCGGTCGTCGACGATGCGTGTTTCCACGTTGAGAGCGGGTTTGCCCGCCGAACCACCGCGCGTGTCTTGATCTTCCGGCCCGAGGGCCGTCGCGAGTGACGCCATTTCCGTCTGCCCGTAGAAGTTCCACAGCCGGATACCCGGCAACCGGCGGTTCATTTCGCGCAGGATCTCCACCGGCAGCGGTGATGCGCCGTAGTAGCCCTTGCGCAGCGAACGCAGGTCGGCGCTCTCGAACTCGGGTGACTGCAGCAGCGAGATCCACACCGTCGGAGGGCAGAACAGGTTGGTCACCTGCTCGGCCTCGATGGTGCGGAGCAGCACCTGCGGGTCGGGCCCGTCGACGATGATGCTCGTCGCGCCGAGATAGATGTCGGTGCTGAGGAAGTTGTCGAGCTGAGCGCAGTGGTACAGCGGCAGCGCGTGCACCTCCACGTCGTCGCTGCTCATGCCGCCGGTGACGATGCAGCTGATGTACTGCCACATCAGCGACCGGCTGGTGAGCATCGCACCCTTGGGCCGTGATTCGGTGCCCGACGTGTACATGATGCGGACCACGTCGTCGTCTGCCACGAACACCTCGGGCGGCGAACCGAATTCGCCCTCGGTCCAGTCAGTCACCGAACGCCACCCATCTGGTGTGGCCGTATCCCCGAGCGGGATCGTGGCCCGCACCCGGACGCTTCCCGTCGATTCCGCGAGCGCCTTCTCGGCAACGGGCACCAGGGCGTCCTCGACGACGAACGCGTCGGCTGCGCAGTCGTCGAGGATGTATGCGATCTCCCCGCCGGTCAGCATGAAGTTGACCGGCACGAGAACCACACCGAGCCGGGCGGTCGCGAAGTTCAGCACCGGGTACTGCCAGCAGTTGTGCGACAACAGCGCGAGCCGGTCGCCCCGCGTCAGCCCCTCGGAGTGCAGGGCCGCCGCGACCCTGTCGATCAGGGTGTCGAATTCGGCGAACGTGAGCCGGACGTCGCGGTGCACCACGGCGAGCTTGTCCGGGAAACGCGCCGCGGACCGCCGCGGAATGTCGCCGATGCTTTGCTGCCGGGCGCGTGTGCTGTCGTCGTTCACCCGCGGACTTCTTTCAGTACCGGGGTGGCGGCGAACTCCGCGCGGGCGAGGGAGCGGCGGTGCACCTGGTCGGGACCGTCGGCGATCTGCAGGAACCGGGCCTGCGCGTAGAGCACCGGCAGGATCGTGTCCTGTGACAGCCCGGCGCCGCCGAAGATCTGCATCGCGTCGTCGACGATCCGCTTGACCGTCAGCGGCACCATCACCTTGGCTGCGGCGATGTCGTGACGGGCCGCCTTCGTGCCCTCGGCGTCCATCCGCCAGGCGGCCCGCAGCACCAGCAGCCGGGCGGCGTCGAGGTGGATCCGCGCGTCCGCGACGGTCGCCTGCACGACCCCCTCGTCGGCGAGGGGCCTGCCGAACGCCACCCGGGTGCGGGCGCGTTCGGTCATCAGCGCAATCGCCCGCTCGGCCATGCCGATCAACCGCATGCAGTGGTGGATGCGCCCCGGACCGAGGCGGGCCTGCGCGACCGCGAAGCCCTTGCCGCGCGGTCCGAGCAGGTTCGCCTTGGGGACGCGGACCTTGTCGAAGACGATCTCGCCGTGCCCGCCCTCGTGGCGGTCGGTGAAGCCGAGCACCGTGGTGGACCGGACGATGGTCAGACCGGGGGTGTCCATGGGAACGAGGACGATGCTGTGCCGGCTGCCGACCGGGGCACCTGGGTCGGTGACGCCCATGACCATCGCCACCCGGCAGTCGTCGCGCAGGGCCGCGGTGGACCACCACTTGCGGCCGGTCAGCACCCAGTCGTCGCCGTCCTCGGCGATCTCGAACCGGACGTTGTTGGCGTCCGAGCTCGCGACGTCGGGTTCGGTCATCGAGAAGCACGACCGGAACTCGCCTGCGAGCAGGGGTTCGAGCCATTCCCGCTTCTGCTCGTCGGTGCCGTACAGGTGCAGCAGCTCCATGTTGCCGGTGTCCGGGGGGTTGCAGTTGAACGCCTCGGGCGCGATCAGCGGGCTCCAGCCGGTGAGTTCCGCCAGGGGCGCGTACTCGAGGTTCGTCAGGCCCGCACCCTCGCGCGCGGGCAGGAAGAGATTCCACAGGCCCTCGCGCTTCGCGGCCGCCTTCAGGTCGGCCACGATCGGCGGCGCACCCCAGTGGTCCGGCTTCGAGGCCAGTTGCTCCTCGGCGATCGTCTCGGCAGGTAGTACCCGCTCCTGCATGAACTTCGTCAGCTTCGCTTGCAGTTCCAGCACTTTCGGGCTGTAGTCGAAATCCACTTCCGTGGCTCCAATCTCTTCGGTGGTGCCGCGGTCAGCGGCGGAGTTCGGACACGGGCGACACGGCGGCGAGGTCGAGTGCACGCTGCAACAGCGGGCCGACCATGTCGCCGACGTCGTCGAAACCCCCACCAACGGTGTCGCCCTGTGCGTGCCGGGCATTGATGCCCTCGAGGATGACGGCGATCTTGACGTCGGCGAACACCGTGTACCAGTCGATGTCGGGGATCTCGATGCCGCGCCGCGTGGCGTAGCGGTCGAGAAGTTCGGTACGGGTGGGGAATCCGTCGAGTCGGGCGAGACCCTTGGTCACCGGGTTGTCGACGGCGCCGGGTTGGTCCCAGAAGCTCAGCATGATCCCGACATCGGCGAACGTGTCGCCGAGCGTGGCCATTTCCCAGTCCAGAACGGCGACGATCTTCCCGGCGTCGTTACGGGACGCGAGCACGTTGTCGAGTTTGACGTCGCCGTGGACGATGCCCGGGAAGTGCGAGGTGGGCAGCGCCCGGCGCAGCTTGTCGAGCAGCACGGACACCTCGGGCCGATCGGTGGTGCGCGAGGCCTCCCACTGCCGGGACCAACGGTCGAGCTGACGTTCGAGGTATCCGCCGGGGCGGCCGAACGAGCCGAGCCCGACCGCGGCGGGGTCGACGCCGTGCAGTGCGGCCAGGGTGTCGGCGAGGTCGAGTCCGAGCCGGCGACGGTCGTCCGGGGTGAGTGCCGACGCCTGCTCGACCGTTCCGACGGGTGTTCCGTCCACCAGTTCCATGAGGTAGAACGCGGCTCCGAGCACGTCCTTGTCCTCGCACAGCAGCACCGCGTCGGGCACCGGGACGGCGGTTCCCGCCAGTCCCCTGATCACGGTGAACTCGCGCTTCATGTCGTGAGCGCTGGGCAGGACGTGCCCGTACGGTGGCCGCCGCAGAACCCACGTCCGGTCGGCGTCGGCGACGCGGTAGGTGGGGTTCGATCGGCCACCGCTGATGAGCGAGACGGCGAGGTCGCCGCGCACCCCGCCCTCGAGTGCGTCGTCGAGGTAGTGGGCGAGAGCAGTGAGGTCGACGCCGGCCGAATCCTCCCGGTCCTCGTGGGTGTCCGCTTCGGCGTGGGACGTCGTCATCCGCTGCGTCCTTTCGAATACTTCGATCTTCAGCCAAACGCTCGTTCGGCCAGTTCTCATCATCAACCGAGTGAACGTCGGAAGTCAATATCTCCTTATACAGCGACTAAAGATCCAGAACTGTCGAAAAAGGCCCGACGCCCGAACACCTTGCCAATCGATCGTTCGCTTGGCATGATCCACGAGAAGTGATGCACGTCTCATCCGCCTCCGAAAGGTCAGGACACCAATGACGGACCAGTTGACCGGGTCTGCTGCCACCACCGCATGGCGGACCGAAGACCGCATCCGAGCGCGCCGCGCCGCGATCGCGGGTGGCGTGGGCACCCTGATCGAGTACTACGACTTCAGCCTGTACGGCTACCTCGCGATCGTGATGGCCCCACTCTTCTTCCCCAGCAGCGACCCGGCCATCGCGCTGCTGTCCGCACTCGCCGTGTTCGGCACCGCCTACCTCATGCGCCCACTCGGTGGCATCGTGTTCGGGCACATCGGCGACCGGCTCGGACGGAAGAAGGCCCTCCTCGCGACGCTCGTCTGCATGGGCCTCGGCAGCATGGCCATGGGATTCCTGCCCACCCACGCGCAAGCGGGGATCTGGGCCACCGTGCTGCTCGTCGTCGTGCGGATGGTCCAGGGATTCTCGGCAGGCGGCGAGGTCGGCGGCTCGGCCACGTTCATCTCCGAATCCGCGCCGCGGCATCTCGAGGCCACCTACGGGGCGTTCACCCCGCTCGGATCCACGATGGGGTTCGCGATGGCCGCAGCGGTCGCAGGCACGGTGTCGGCGTTGACGACCGACGCGCAACTCGAGAGCTGGGGATGGCGGGTCCCGTTCCTGCTCGCGTTGCCGCTGACGCTGCTCTGCCTGTGGGCCCGCACCCGGGTCGAGGAGACCCACGGTGAGGACGCCGATTCCGGACCGGTCCAGGCGCCCGTCGTCGCCGTCTTCCGGCGGCAGCCGCTCGCCCTCCTGCAGTCGGTCGGGATCAGCCTGGCGTGCAACGGAACCGCGTACATCGGCCTCACCTACATGAGCATCCATCTCATGAAGAGCCTCGGCTACGAACGCACCCCGGTCTACTGGATCGCGACCGCCGTCATCGGTGTCGTCGCGCTCGCGATGCCGCTCGGGGGCATGCTCGCCGACCGCATCGGACGGTTGCGGTTCACCGTGATCAGCCTCGCCGGATTCGCGATCATCACCTTCCCCGCCATGGCCGTCATGCACCACAGCCTGTGGATCGCCGCGATCGCCTACCTACTGATCATGGTCAACACCGTGGGAACCCAGGTCGGCGCGTACACGCTGATGCCGCTGCTGTTCGACAAGGACGTCCGCTTCACCGGGGTCGCCATGGGCTGGAACCTCGGCGTCGTCATCGCCGGTGGCACCGCCCCCTTCGTCGCCGTCTGGCTGGTGGAGAAGACCGGAAACGTCCTCTCCCCTGCCGTTTTCGTGATCGTCGCTGCGGTCATCGGACTGATCTCGGTGGCCGGTGTGGCCCGCCGGTCCAAGGTCGCGCAGGAGCAACTCGGCTGACGTCCGGACAGTGTCCCCCTCGAGATCCCTCACGAATTGGAGCAACCATGTATCCCGGCGCTCATGCTGCCACCACCCCCGACAAGCCGGCCGTGATCATGGCAGGCACCGGGCAGACGGTCACCTTCGCCGAACTCGAGTCCTGCTCGATCCGGATCGCCCGCCACCTGCACGCCCTCGGACTGCGCCGCGGAGATCACGTCGCGGTGCTGGCCACGAACACTCCCGCGATCTTCGACATCTATTGGGCGGCCATGCGTTCCGGTCTCTACCTCACGATGGCGAACTGGCACCTCACGCCACCCGAGATCGCCTACATCGTCGAAGATTGCGGCGCCAAGGCGTTGATCGTCGACGCCGCACTGGACGCGGTTGCGCGTGACCTCCCCGCCCTCACCCCGGCCACCGAGCACCGGCTCGCGTTCGGGGGAACCATTCCCGGCTACGACTCGCTCGACCGGGCCGCCGCCGCGGAGTCGGACGTCCCGCTCCCCGACCAGCCCCGCGGGGCGGACATGCTGTATTCGTCCGGCACCACCGGTCGCCCGAAGGGCATCAAACCGGAACTGCCCGCGCGTCAGATCCAGGAACCCGGCGACACCATGACCGGCATGAACGCGACGGTATGGGGAGTCACACCGGACACCGTCTACCTCTCACCCGCCCCGCTGTATCACGCCGCACCGCTCCGCACCTGCGCGTCGGTGCAGGCCCTCGGCGGCACCGTCGTCGTGATGGACCGCTTCGACGCCGAGCAGGCGCTCGCGTACATCGAGCAGTACCACGTCACCTACAGCCAGTGGGTACCCACGATGTTCGTCCGCATGCTGAAGCTGCCCGCCGAGACCCGGCAGAAGTACGACGTCTCCAGCCTGCGCGTCGCCGTGCACGCCGCGGCCCCGTGCCCGGTGGAGGTGAAGCGGCAGATGATCGAGTGGTGGGGTCCGATCCTGTCGGAGTACTACTCGTCCACCGAACTCAACGGCATGACCCTCGTGAATTCGGACGAATGGCTCCGCAAGCCCGGAACCGTCGGCCGCGCCGCGCTCGGCGTCGCCCACATCTGCGGCGACGACGGTGCCGACCTCGCACCGGGCGAGATCGGCACCCTCTACTTCGAGCGGGACACCCTGCCGTTCGAGTATCACAACGCCCCAGCCAAGACCCGCGACGCCCAGCACCCACAGCACCCGACGTGGACCACCACCGGCGACGTCGGCTACCTCGACGAGGACGGGTTTCTGTTCCTCACCGACCGGAAGTCGTTCATGATCATCTCCGGCGGCGTCAACATCTATCCGCAGGAAATCGAGAACACCCTCACCGAACACCCTGCCGTCCTGGACGTCGCGGTGATCGGGATCCCCGACGAGGAGATGGGTGAATCGGTGCTGGCCGTGGTCCAGACCGTTCCGGGTGTGACCGGGGACGACGCGCTGGCCGGTGACCTCCTCGACCACGTGCGGGGACGGCTCGCCCGGTTCAAGGTCCCGCGGAACGTCGTCTTCAGCGACGACCTCCCCCGCACCCCCACCGGGAAACTCGTCAAGGGCACGTTACGAGATCGGTACGCCGCCGGAGTTCACGCCTGAACCGTCAGCCGTCGGCGGCCGGTTCGTCCCGGCGCCGGCGGTCGAGGAGGACCGCGATCGTGAGGACGATCAGTCCGGCGACGCCGAGGAGGGCGCCGACGGCGGCCGGGGCGGTGTAGCCGTATCCGGCCGCGATCACGACACCACCGATCCACGCACCACCCGCGTTGGCGAGGTTGAACGCGCCGTGGATCAGCGTCGACGCCAGGGTCTTCGCGTCACCCGCCGCGTCCATCAGCCGCGACTGGACGGCCGGGAAGATCGCCGTCACCGCCATCCCGATGAAGAACAGCACGATCAGCGCCGTCACCGGGTTGTGTGCGGCGACGATGAACAGGGCGAGGACGCAGATCAGGGCGATCATGCACCCGAACAGCCCGGGGACCACCGCGTTGTCGGCGATGCGGCCACCCACGACGTTGCCGAGGATCATCCCCGAACCGAACAGCATCAGCGCCACCGGAACCATCGCGTGCGGCAACCCGGACACGTCGGTGAGCGTCGAACTGATGTAGGTGTACACCGCGAACGAACCGCCGAACCCGACTGTCGCGAAGATCAGCGTCATCCACACCTGCACCCGGCTCAGCGCCCCGAGTTCGGCCACCGGGTTGCTCACGTGCACCCCGGCCAGCGGCGGGACGAGGCGTGCCAACGCCACCAGCGTCACGATTCCGATGATCACCACGAGCACGAACGCGGACCGCCAGCCCAGGATCTGACCGAAGAACGCCGTCGCAGGCACCCCGACAACGTTCGCGACAGACAGACCCATCATCACGGTCGCGACCGCCTTGGCACGTTTGCCCGGTTCCGCAAGGTGCGCGGCGACCAACGCTGCGACCCCGAAGTACGCGCCGTGGGGCAGCCCGGCGAGGAACCGGGCCGCCAGCAGCGACTCGTAACCGGGGGCGAGGGCGGTCGCGAGATTGCCGACGACGAACGTGGCCATCAACGCGATGAGCAGCGTGCGCCGCTCGACGCGCGCGGCCATCGCCGCGATCGTGGGCGCCCCCACGACGACGCCGAGCGCGTACGCGGAGACGAAGTGCCCGGCCACCGGCTCCGACACCCCGGTCCCCGCAGCCATCGCGGGCAGCAGGCCCATGGACGCGAATTCCGTTGTGCCGATACCGAACCCGCCGAGGGCAAGCGCCAGCATCGCGCCCCGCCTGCTCGGTGACGGAATCCGCGGACGCAGAGACGGACGAGCGGTGACCGCAGGTTCGGTGAGGTGAACTGCAGGCGGCGTCATGGCAGCAAGACTCCCGTCGGGCTGATCGTAGGATCGGCGAGCACGTCCAATGGACTCGCCTGAGGATGAACCGGGCCGAGATAGTGGCACACCGGCTCGTACCAGTATGGGCGAGGCTGCAACCGAATTGACAATTCACGCGGGGGTGATTCCACTCACCGGCGCGGCATGTGGGTGCGTCGCCGTGACCTGGGGCGACGCACCGGAGCAGAGCGACCTACGTCACGTGATGTGTTCGAGGATCACCGTGTGCACGTGGTGGGCCTTGTCCATGCCACGGAAGTCGGCCTCGTACGTGGTGTCGGCGACGTCGAGGGCGATGCTGCTGGAGGAGAAGAACTGGCCTGCCCACGACTTGTTGCTGAGGAACGAGACCGAGCGGATGTTCTTGTACGGGATGGACGTGATCGCGGTGCGCTTGCCGACGAAGCTCTTGTCCTGGATGACGACGCGGAGGTTCGTGATCCCGAGGAAGCCGGTGCCCGCGCCGATGCAGTCGTACACGGCGATGATCGTCTCGCCGGGAAGGATGCCCTGCTGGACCTGCTTCAACTGTTCCGACTTGTCGAAGATCGGGTCGGTCATGGTTCCTCCTTCGACGGCGGTCCAGGCCTGTCCATCTTCGCAGAAACTTCGTCGAACGTGACGTGGATGCCCTCGTGCGGTACCGCGCGTTGCGCCTTCGCCTGGTCGGTGAACGTCCGCCTGTCGCCCTCCACGAGGTCGGCCTTGTCCGTGAAGGGCCCGAGCAGCGCCCGCGGGTGCAGCCGGTCGACGCGGACGACGTTGATCTCCACACACACCACGATCGCCGCGGCGGCGAGGAAGAGGAACGCCAGCAAGCCCAGCACGACGGCGAACACCCCGTTCGTCACGGACGCCGTGCTCACCACCTTGCTCACGTAATACGCGCCGAACGATTGGAGCACCTGCCACACCACGGCTGCTGCGACGGCGCCGGGCGCGACGTCGGCGACGGACAGCGGCCGGGCAGTGGCGAGCCGGAACGCGAGGATGAAGATCGCGGAGTTGATCGTGATCGCGGCGAGCATGAGAAGCACGGTGGACGATCCGGACAGGTGCGTCGCGGCGCCGACCGCCGCCACCGCGGCGGTGCCGAGGACGGCGAGACCGATCGTGCCGAGCAACAGCAGACCCCGCAACCGGCCTCGGATCGGGTCGGGCCGCATGTTGCGGGGCACCGACCACGCCGTGTTCATCGCGTTCTGGCTGGCCAGTGCCACCCCGAGGCCGCCGTAGAGGGCGCCGACGAGTCCGATCACCAGGCCCGTCACCCCGCCGCCGATCCGGTGCGGGTCCGCCAGGTCGGCGCCGATGACCGGGAACTGGCTCAGCGCCGAGTCGATGATGTCCTGCTGCAGTTCGGGGTGCCCCGCCAGCACGAACCCGAGCACCGTCGAGAGCAGAAGCAGGAGGGGAAACAGTGAGATGAACCCGTAGTAGGCGATCAACGCCGCAAGGTACACGCCCTGATCGTCGAGGAATTTGTACGTGACGGCGATCGGGAAGCCCATTGCCGGGTACTTCTGCTGGAGAGCGTCGAGCCGTCTGGCGAACTTCATCTCACGCTCCGTTTCCGCGACACCCGCTACCCCGATTCTGCCCGGGCCGCGGCCACGGCGATCAGACGGTCGGTTTCACCATCGCCAGGGCGAGGTCGGCGTAGCGCTCGGCGAGTTCCTCGGGCTTCAGCGGACCGTCGGCGTGCCACCACGTGCACACCGATTGACCCATGTTGATGATGCCGCGGACGGCGTCCCGCGGGAATTCGGTCGCGAAGTCGCCCTCCTCGACACCGCGCTCGACGACGTCGCGGAAGAGGTGCTCCTGTTCGTCGCGGAGGGCGACGACGAGCCGGCGGCCGGCGTCGTCGAGACTGCGTATCTCGGTGGCGCCGACCATCGCGTCCAGCTGCCGGGTGGTGTGGAACATGACCCACGCCCGCATCAGCGCCTGCAACTGGTCGGCGGGGGCGCCACCCGAGCGCAGCAGGGCCCCGCGGGTCATCGCGATGGCGTCGTGGAGTGCGCGCACCATGATGTCCTGCAGGATCTCCTGCTTCGACGCGAAGTGGTGGTAGATCGAGGCGACGGTGATATCGGCGCCGCGGGCGATGTCGCGCATGGACGTGCCGTGATAGCCGCGTTCGTTCATGTTGGCCACCGCGGAGTCGAGGATCACCTGCCGCCCGGTACCCGTTGCCACGGCGGCGACTTTTGCAGCGCACATCCCTCGGTCTCCGTCCCCGATCCGATCGTCACACGACCACTCAAGGGTAGTGGGTCCCGTCACAGAACCCGCTCTAGCGATCGTTCGGTAACAATGTCATGCTGGGGCGGTGGATCACATCGGACTCGCCGTCGCGGACGGTATCGCGACGATCACCCTGAACCGGCCCGACCAGCTCAACGCGTTCACCACCACCATGGAGAACGAGCTGATCGCCGCCTACGACCAGCTCGATGCGGACGATTCCGTCCGGGCGATCGTGCTCACCGGAGCCGGACGAGCGTTCTGTGCGGGCGCAGACCTGTCCGCCGGTGCCGCCACGTTCGATCACTGGCAGGACGAGGACGGGGACGAGGGCGCCGACGCCCGCCGCGACGGTGGCGGTCGCGTGGTGCTCCGGATGTTCGAATCCCGCAAGCCGATCATCGCCGCGATCAACGGACCGGCAGTGGGAGTGGGCATCACGATGACCCTCGCCGCCGACTTCCGCCTCGCCGCCGACGACGCCCGCATCGGATTCGTCTTCAACCGCCGAGGCATCGTGCCCGAATCCTGCTCGACCTGGTTCCTGCCCCGCCTCGTGCCCCTGCAGACGGCCCTCGACTGGGTCTACTCCGGCCGGGTGTTCCCCGCCACGGAAGCGTTCGACGCCGGCCTCGTGTACAAGCTGTACCCGCGGGAATCCCTGCTCGACGAGGCGTATGCGCTGGCCCGGAGTCTGACCGAGCACTCCGCCCCGGTGTCGGTGGCGCTGTCGCGCCAGATGATGTGGCGGGCACTGGGCGCCGAGCACCCGATGATCGCGCACCGCGTCGAGACACGCGGGATCAATATCCGCGGCATCGGACCGGACGCGCGCGAAGGCATCTCCGCGTTCCTCGAGAAGCGGCCGGCCGTGTTCCCCGACAGCGTGCGCGACGACCTGCCGGACGTGTTCGGCGAAGACCTCCCGACCCCGGCGTTCCGCGGATGACCGCCGAACTGCCTGCCCGCCCCGGCGTCGTCGACCGCTGGCACCACGTCGTCGACCGTCGCGACCTCACCGCCCTCGACGCCCTGATCGCGGACGACGCCGTGTTCTCCTCCCCCGCCGTGTTCACTCCGCAGGAAGGAAAGGCGAAGGTCCTGGCGTACCTCCGCGCCGCCCTGACCGTCTTCGACGGCACCGGTTTCCACTACGTCGAGGAGTGGTACGGCGACCGTTCGGCGGTCCTGGAATTCGCCACCGAACTCGACGGCATCCACGTCAACGGCATCGACCTCATTCACTGGAACGACCGCGATCAGATCACGTCGTTCAAGGTGATGGTCCGTCCCGTGAAAGGCCTGCAGGCGCTCATCCCGCTGATGGCCGCCCAGCTCTCCCAGTCGTAAACCACTGCATCAAGGAGAAATTCATGAGCCTGCCCCCCATCCTGCAAGACCGGCTTCGCCTGCCCGTCGTCGCGTCGCCGATGTTCATCGTCTCGGGTCCCGACCTGGTGATCGCCCAGTCGACGTCGGGCATCGTCGGCTCCTTCCCCTCGCTCAACGCCCGCCCGCAGCCCGTCCTGCGTGAATGGCTCACCCGCATCACCGAAGAACTCGCCAAACACGACGCCAACAACCCGGAGACACCGTCCGCGCCGTACGCGGTCAACCTGATCGTCCACAAGAGCAACGACCGCCTCGACGAGGACCTCGCGACCATCGTCGAGTTCGAGGTCCCGATCGTCATCACGTCCCTCGGCGCCCGCGCCGACGTCAACGACGCCATCCACAGCTACGGCGGCATCGTCCTCCACGACGTCATCAACAACAAGTTCGCGAAGAAGGCCGTGGAGAAGGGCGCCGACGGCCTCATCGCCGTCGCGGCCGGCGCCGGCGGACACGCGGGCACCCTGTCCCCGTTCGCGTTGATCCAGGAGATCCGCGAATGGTTCGACGGGCCGGTCCTGCTGTCGGGCTCCATCGCCCACGGCCGCTCGGTCCTCGCCGCGCAGGCCGCCGGCGCCGACCTCGCCTACGTCGGCTCCGCGTTCATCGCCACCGAAGAGGCCAACGCAGACCAGGGCTACAAGCAGATGATCGTCGACTCCACCGCATCCGACATCGTCTACTCCAACCTGTTCACCGGGGTGCACGGCAACTACCTGCGCGGCAGCATCGAGGCCGCCGGACTCGACCCGAACAACCTCGCCGTGTCGGACCCGTCCGCCATGAACTTCGGTGTCGGCGAGGACGCGGACACCGCCGCGAAGACGGAAGCCAAGCCCTGGCGCGACATCTGGGGCGCCGGACAGGGCATCGGCGCCGTCGACGCCGTCGTCCCGGCCGCGGAGATCGTCGAACGCCTCACCCGCGAGTACGCCGAAGCGAGGGCCCGCCTGCTCTAGGCGCTTCGCGCCCGTGCGCCTTTTTGGTAACTGGGACAACCAAAAAGGGGCTCTACTGACTCATTCGTGGGTTGGTCCGGCCGGGTAATTGTGGTCGAGCGCCCCCGAGGCTGAGCATTGCCAGTGCGATGACTGCCTCGGGGGTGTGGAACCCGAATCCACGTCGGGTGATGAGGCGGATCTTGGTGTTGACCGATTCGATCCGCCCGTTCGACAACCCGTGTTCGATGGCGGCGAGGATGGCGGGTTTGTGGACGAGGATGCTTTTCTGCAGCGCGACAAACGCCGGGATGCGGCACCGCCTCGCCCAGTCGATCCATCGATCGAGTTCGGTGGCGGCCTGCTCGGCCGGGAGCTGGAAGATCAACCGCAAACTCTCCTTGAGCAGGTAACCACGGTGCAGCACGGGATCGTGCAGTTCGATCCACCGCAGCGTCGCCCGCTGCTGCGCATTGAGCGTGTCCGGGTTCTTCAGCAACGCCCACCGGCTGCGTTTCACCGTTCGAGCTGGCCCGGCCTTTGGGCGACGCCGCGGTTTCCAACCGCCCCCACGGGAAGGGTTTCGGTGGCCCGCGCCCGATTCCACGCCGCCCGCCGCACCGTGTCCAGCGCTTCGGTGGCCCAGGCGACCACGTGGAACGGGTCCGCGCACCGGACCGCATCCGGGCAGTACCGGGTCACCACCGACCCGATCCACCCGGCCGCGTCCGAGGTGACGTGGGTGATCCGCGCGCACCGATCGGCCCCGAGCAGGTCGAAGAACCCGGACAGGGTGGCCGCGTCCCGGCCGGGGGCCGCCCACACCAGCCGGCCGGAGTCGTGGTCGACGACGACCGTCAGATACTTGTGGCCCTTCTTGTAGGAGATCTCGTCGATCCCGATCCGCCGCAGCCCGGCCAGCGGATCCCGGGCGGGTTCGGTGTCGGCCCACACCCGGTCCACGATCGCCCCGACCGTGCGCCACGCGGTGCGCATTAACTCGCACGTCGCAGCCTTCGAGGTGTGCGTGGCCAGCCACGCCACCGTCTGGTCGAACGAGTAGGTGTGGCCGGCGCGGTGCCGTGCCCAGGGCACCGCGGCCACCGTGACCCCATGCTCGCGGCAGGCCACCCGCGGTGCCTCGGCCTCGATGAAGGTACGGACCAGGCCGCAATCCGGGCCGCGCCACCGTCGCCGCCCGGCACCGCCGTCGTATCCGGGGCTGCGCCGCCCGCACACCCCGCACCGTGACATCGCCCGCGCCTGCGGACGGACCGCGACGATCACCGCCGCGGCCGATTCGTCGAAAACGACGTGCTCGATCACCGTCTTTTCGACACCCAACACCTGACGCCATATCCTGGCTTCGCGCACGCCGTTCTCCACACATGTAGCCGACTGACCCTAGACAAGCCAGAACGCTACTGGGAGAACGGCGTGCGCCCTCAGCAGGACCGGTATTCACCCACGCTCACAGCAGTAGAGCCCAAAAAGGCGCACGGGCGGCGGAGCCGCCTATCCTGCCGCGATGTCGCGACCGATGATTTCCTTCATGATCTCGGTGGTGCCGCCGTAGATCGTCTGGATCCGGCTGTCGACGTATGCGCGGCCGATGGGGTACTCCATCATGTAGCCGTAGCCGCCGTGCAACTGGACGCAGCGGTCGACGACACGCTTCTGCAGTTCACTGGCCCACCACTTGCCCTTCGACGCGTCGACGGCGGTGAGTTCGTCTGCGTTCAAGGCGAGTACGCACCGGTCGATGTGCGATTCGGTCACCTCGATCTCGGTGAGCATCTCCGCCAGCGCGAACCGGGTGTTCTGCAGATCGCCGATCGGCTTCCCGAACGCCTTGCGCTCGAACACGTAGTCCCTCGTCCACTGGTACGCGGCCTTCGCGGCGGCGATCGCGTTGACCGCGATCGAAATACGTTCGAGGGGCAGGTTTTCCATGAGGTGGACGAAGCCGCGACCCTCGGTGCCGAGCAGATTGGTGGCGGGTACCCGCACGTCCTCGAACACGAGCTCGGCCGTGTCCTGACCGGCCAGTCCGACCTTGTGCAGCTTGCGGCCACGGCTGAAACCGGGCATGCCCCGCTCCACGACGAGCAGGGAGAAGCCCTTGGAACCGGCGCTCGGGTCGGTGCGCGCGACGACGATGACGAGGTCGGAGTGAATACCGTTGGTGATGAACGTCTTCTGACCGTTGATCACCCACTCGTCGCCGTCCCGCACCGCGGTGGTCTTCACGCCCTGCAGGTCGCTGCCGGCGCCGGGCTCGGTCATCGCGATGGCGCCGATCAGCTCGCCCGCGGCCATGCCGGGCAGCCACCGCTGCTTCTGCTCGTCCGTGCCGAGGTTCACGATGTACGGGATGGCGATGTCGTCCTGGAGGGACAGTCCCGAACCGAACGACGTCGTCGCGGTGCGGGCGATCTCCTCGGCGACGACGTACCGGAAGCGGTAGTCGGTGACGCCCGAGCCACCGAATTCCTCGGGCACACCGAGTCCGACGATCCCGGACTTGCCGGCCGCCAGCCACGCCGAGCGGTCGATGAGCCGCTCGGATTCCCACCGTTCGTAATTCGGCTCGATCTCGCGGGCGAGGAATTCGCGCACGGTCTCCCGGTACGCTTCGTGATCCTTGTCGAATAGGGTGCGCTGCATGGTCTCTCCTTGTCGCCGGGACGAGCTCGTCCGGCTCGGTGGACCCGGCGCGATGTCAGTGGGCGGGTAGATACCCGACGGTGTGTAGAGCGATGTCGACGTAGCGGTCTGCGACCTGCTCGGGGGTCAGTGCCCCGCCCGGCTGGTACCAGCGCGGAATGGACTGGCACATCCCGAGGAGGGCGCGCACGGTCTCGGGGACGTCCCCGCTGTGGAACACGTCGCGGGCGACGCAGTCGGCGACGAGGTCGACCAACATCAGTTCGAGCCGCTTGCGGGACGCGGCGTAGCGGCTGCGGCTGTCGGCCGAGACGTGCCGCAACTCGGTGTCGAGGGAGACGTGCCGCACCCGGTACGTCATGTACAGGACGATCGCCTCGACGACGTTGGAGAATTGCGCCACCACGTCGTCGCCGGCCTCGCGGGCGGCTGCCTCGGCGCGGTCGTTCAGTTCGCGCATCTGCAGTTCGAACAGGGCCACGAGAACGGCTTCCTTGCTCTCGTGGTGGTAGTACAGGGCCGGAACGGTCACCCCGACACGACGGGCGATCTGCCGCACCGTCGTGCCGTGGTAACCGTTCTCGTTGAACAGATCCAATGCCTGCTCGAGGATGGGCGTCAGCGGCAGGGCCTCGAACGTCCGCCAGTCGGTGTACACCGGCTCCGTCACCGTCGGCCCGTCCTCGCGCAGAGTCACAGTTCGCCGATCAGCGCGGTGCCATGCGGATGGCGCCGTCGAGACGGATGGTCTCGCCGTTGAGCATCGGGTTGCTGACGATGTGCGCGGCGAGCGCGCCGTACTCGGACGGGTCGCCGAGACGCGAGGGGTGCGGAACCTGACCGCCGAGCGACTGCTGCGCCGCCTCCGGCAGGGAGCCGAGCAGCGGCGTCTTGAACAGGCCGGGCGCGATGGTGTTGACGCGGATCAGCAGCGACGCGAGGTCGCGGGCGATCGGCAGGGTCATGCCGACGACGCCGCCCTTGGACGCGGAGTACGCGGCCTGACCGATCTGGCCCTCGTACGCGGCGACGGAGGCGGTGTTGATGATGACGCCGCGCTCACCGTCGATCGGCTCGTTCTTCGAGATGCGCTCGGCAGCAAGGCGGATCACGTTGAACGTGCCGATCAGATTAACGGTGACGATCTTGGTGAAATCGGCCAGCGGGAACGCGCCGTTCTTGCTCACGGTCTTGATGGCGTTGCCGATGCCGGCGCAGTTCACCGCGACACGCAGCGGTCCGAGCGACTCCGCGACATCGAGTGCGGCGGACACGTCAGCCTCGCTGGTGACGTCGCCGGCGGCGAAGCGCACACGGTCGCCGAGTTCCTTGGCGACGGTCTCACCGTTGGACGAGGGCAGGTCGATGATGACGACGCTGGCGCCGTCGGCGAGCAGGGCCTTGGTGGTGGCCAGGCCGAGGCCCGAGGCACCGCCGGTGACGAGTGCGGCGCTGTCGTTGACGATCATGTCTATACCTTTCGGAAGCAGGATTTTCGGGGAAGTGGGTCAGATGCGTTCGATGATGGTGGCGTTGGCCATGCCCGCGCCCTCGCACATGGTCTGCAGGCCGTAGCGTCCGCCGGTGGCCTCGAGGTTGTTGACCAGGGTGCTCAGCAGGCGGGTGCCCGAGGAGCCGAGTGCGTGCCCGAGCGCGATGGCGCCGCCCCACGGGTTGAGCTTGGCCGGGTCGGCCCCGAACTCGTGCGCCCACGCCAGCGGCACCGGGGCGAACGCCTCGTTGACCTCGTAGGCGTCGATGTCGTCGATGCTCAGCCCCGACTTCGCGAGGATCTTCTTGGTCGCCGGGATCGGCGCGGTGAGCATGAAGACCGGGTCGTCACCGGCAACGGCGAACGAGTGGAACCGTGCCCGCGGGGTCAGCCCCAGCTTCGACGCCATCTCCTCGCTCATGATCAGCGCCGCGGACGCGCCGTCGGTCAGCGGCGACGAGTTGCCCGGGGTGATGTGCCACTGCGCCTCGGGGAACCGGGCCGCGTACTTCTCGGAATAGAACGACGACTTCAGCCCGGACAGTCCCTCGGCGGTGGTGGAGGCGCGCACGGTCTCGTCGGCGGTGTGGGTCACCGTCTCACCGGCGGCGTTGGTGACCGAGATCGGGACGATCTCCTTGTCGAACAAGCCCTTCGACAGGGCGTCGGCGGCACGCTGATGCGACTGCGCGGAGAACGCGTCGAGGGTGTCGCGGTCGAACTTCCACTTGGCGGCGATCAGTTCGGCGGAGATGCCCTGGTTGACGAGTCCCTCGGGGTAGCGGGCGGCGATGCCCGGGCCGGACGCGTCCTGACCGATGGTCGTCGTGCCCATCGGAACGCGGGACATCGACTCCACACCGCAGGCGATCACGATGTCGTAGGCGCCGGCGATCACGCCCTGCGCGGCGAAGTGCGCCGCCTGCTGGCTCGAGCCGCACTGGCGGTCGACGGTGGTGGCCGGAACCGAATCCGGGAATCCCGCCGACAGCACTGCCGTCCGGGAGATGTTGAGGGCCTGCTCGCCGGCCTGCCCGACGCAGCCGCCGATGACGTCGTCGACCTGTGCGGGGTCGATGCCGTTGCGTTCGACGATGCTGCGCAGCACGTGTGCCAGCAGTTCGACCGGGTGCGTGCCCGACAGCGCACCACCCGGCTTGCCCTTACCGGAGGCGAGGCGGACGACGTCCACGATGACAGCGTTGGTCATGATGTTCCCTTTCGAGGAGGAGAAAGTGTGTGCGGCTGCGCCGCCCGTGAGTACTTATTAACCGCCCGCGGTTAATAAGTACTCACGGGTCAGCGGCCCTGCCAGACCGGCTGGCGCTTCTCGGCGAACGCCGTCGGGCCTTCCTTGGCGTCGGCGCTGGTGAAGATGGTCGCGATGGCGGCGTTGTTCGCCTCCCACGCCCCGTCGCCCCAGTCGGGTTCGGTTGCGGTGCGGTGGATCATGGCCTTCGATTCGCGCACCGACAGCGGTGCGTTGGCGGCGATCTGCTCGGCGAGTTCGAGCGCGACGTCGAGGGCGGTGCCTGCCGGGGCGACACGGTTGACCAGGCCCAGTTCCTTGCCCTGCGCCGCGGTGATCGGCTCGCCGGTGAGTGCGATTTCCAGCGCGACCTTCTTCGGGATCTGCTGCTGCAGGCGGATCACGCCGCCGGCGGCGGCGAACAGTCCGCGCTTGACCTCGGGAAGCCCGAGGGCCGCCTCCTCATCGACGACCGCGAGGTCACTGGCGAGGACCAGTTCAGTGCCACCGCCGAGGGCGAAGCCGTTGACCGCGGCGATGGTCGGCTTGCTGATCCAGTGTTGCGCGTATCCGGCGAAGCCCCATTCGGGGTGCCCCTCCGCAGCGATGTTCCCGCCCGTGGAGAGGGCCTTGAGATCGGCGCCGGCGCAGAACGCGCGGCCGGCCCCGGTCACGACGACCACCCGCACCTCGGGGTCGTTCTCGGCCTGCTCGAGCAGATTGCCCACTGCGGTCGACAACGCGCCGTTCACCGCATTGAGCGCCTTGGGGCGGTTCAGCGTGATGATGCCGATTCCTCCGCGCCGCTCCCACAGTGCGGCTGCCTCCGTCGTCTCCGTCTGTTCTGGCACGTCTCGTCCTCCGCCTCGGCATGATTACTGATCGCTCGTTAAAGTTAGTACCACGGCGTCACCTACAGGGTCAATGGTCGAATTTATCTAGCGCCCGTTCAGTTGCGTCTGGTATGGATAGTCAGGGACCGACGGAGGAGATCACCACGTGTATGCCCAGCAATTGACCACCGCTTCCGGCCCCGCCGGAGTCCAGCTCGTCGAGATCGACGAACCCGACGGCACCGGCCGCGTCGTCGTGGATCTGCACGCCGCCGGAGTGTCGTTTCCCGACCTTCTGCAGACCACGGGCAGCTACCAGCTCGTCCGGGAACTGCCGTTCGTGCTCGGTGTCGAGGGCGCGGGCGTGGTCCGCAGCGCACCCACGGACAGCGGCATCCGTGCCGGGCAGCGGGTGGCCGTCCTCGCGTCGGACGGATCGTGGCAGCAGACCATTGCGGTGGAGCCGGACTCGGTGTTCCCGCTGCCCGATTCGGTGTCGCTCGAGGCCGGGGCGGGCTTCCTGATGAACTACCTCACCGTGCACTTCGCTCTCGACGAGCGCGCCCGCTACCGCCCCGGCGAGATCGTGCTGGTGCACGGCGCCGCAGGCGGTGTCGGGGTCGCCGCCCTGCAGGTCGCCGCCGCGCTGGGGCTCGAGACGATCGCCGTGGTCAGCACCGAGGAGAAAGCCGGCATCGCGAAGGCCAACCGCGCCGATCACGTCGTTCTCCTGGACGGCTGGAAGGACCAGGTCCGCGACCTCACCGGAGGCCGCGGAGTCGACATCATCCTCGACCCGGTCGGCGGCGACCGTTTCACCGACAGCCTGCGCAGCCTCGCGCCCAACGGGCGACTGGTGGTCCTCGGCTTCACCGGCGGCGAGATCCCCACCGTCAAGGTCAATCGCCTTCTCCTGCGTAACATCTCCGTTCTCGGGGCCGGCTGGGGCGAGTACGTGCGCACCAACCCCGGCTACACGAGCAGGCAGTGGGCGGCCCTGGGCCCGCTCCTCGAATCCGGTGCGCTGCAGATCGCCGAGCCCACCACCTACTCGTTCGAACACGCCGTCGACGCACTGCGGACGCTCGAAACCCGTTCCGCCACCGGCAAGATCGCCCTCTCCGTCCACCCTTCCTGACAAGGATCCCCATGAGCTCCGACATTCCCGGCGTGGACACGACCGTCGACGACGGCGTCCTGCGCGTCACCCTCGACCGTCCCGCCCGCATGAACGCCGTCACCACCGAAACCCTCGACGCCGTCGCCGACGCATTCGACAAGTACGCCGGCGACGCGGAGGTGCGGGCCGCCGTCCTCGCCGGCGCCGGTCGTGCGTTCTGCACGGGTGCGGACCTGGGTGGCGAGAACGTCTCCGGTCCTCCGTCGTCCGCGACGATCGACGCCGCGAACCGCACGGCGGCCACGATTCGCGCGTTCCCCCGGCCCGTGATCGGCGCGGTCAACGGTCCCGCCGCCGGCGTCGGGGTGTCCCTCGCCCTGGCCTGCGACCTCACGGTCGCCACCGCGTCGAGCTATTTCCTGCTCGCGTTCACGAAGGTCGGCCTCATGCCGGACGGTGGTGCCACCGCACTGGTCGCCGCGTCGGTCGGTCGCGCCCGCGCGCTGAAGATGGCGCTGCTGGCCGAACGACTGCCCGCACGTGAGGCTCTCGCGGCCGGGTTGATCGCCGACGTGTACCCCGACGACGAGTTCGCCGCGACCGTCGACGCCCTCGCGCGACGTCTCGCCGACGGACCGTCGGAGGCGTTCCACTTCACCAAGGACGCGGTCAACGACGCCACCCTCACCGAACTCGACAACGCGTTCGCCCGCGAGCGCACGGGTCAGCTCGACCTCCTCGCCGCCCCCGACTTCCGGGAAGGCGTCGCGGCGTTCCTGGAGAAGCGTCCGGCAGTGTTCGGCCGCGGCTGACGGCATCACGATGACCGCGACGTCGAACGCGCAGCCCTTCGCCTCCCGGCGCACCCACTGGGCGAATCATGTTGCCCGGCATGCCTTCGCGAAACCCGAGGCGGTGGCGCTCCGGTTCCGGGGCACGTCGACCACCTGGCGTGAGCTCGAGGACCGCAGCGCGCGGACGGCCGCCGTCCTCGCCGCCCACGGTGTCGGCCGCGGCGACCGCGTCGTGCTGCTGCTGACCAACCGCCCCGAGTTCCTCGAGGTGATGCTGGCGGCGACTCGCCTGGGTGCGATCGCGGTGCCGGTGAACTTCCGGCTCAGCCCCGGCGAGGTGCGGTTCATCGTCGCCGACAGCGACGCCACCGTCGTGGTCGTGGAGGATTCACTCACCGGGCTCGCCGCGGAGGTCGACGACAGCGTGCCGGTTCTCGTGGTCGGCGACGCCCCCGTCGACGTCTCGCTCGAGACGCAGTTGCGCGCAGCCGATCCCGACGTCCCGATCGCGGACGTGGCGGAAGACTCCCCCGCCGCCATCATGTACACGTCCGGCACCACCGGCCGTCCGAAGGGCGCGGTGCTGTCGCACCTCAATCTGCAGGCACAGGCACTGACCTTGATCCGCGGATGGCGACTGTTCGACACCGAGTCCGAGGTCAACCTGGTCTCGTCCCCGCTGTTCCACATCGCCGCCCTCGGCAGCGTCGGGCCGTTCCTGCTGATCGGCGCCACCATCGTGATCCACCCGACCGGTGCGTTCGATGCGACCGAGCTACTCGACGCGCTCGAGCGTGAGCGGGTGACCAGCGTGTTCATGGTGCCCACCCAGTGGCAGGCCATCCTCGACGACGCCGGCCTCGAGGGTCGGGATCTCGCCCTGCGGGTGCTGGGCTGGGGAGCCGCGCCGGCCACCCCGACCCTCCTCGACCGCCTGTACGCCGCCTTCCCGGACGCCGCGATCGTCGCGTTCTTCGGGCAGACCGAGATGTCGCCGGTGACGTGCATGCTCGACGGCAAGGACGCCGTGCGCAAGATCGGGTCGGTCGGGAAACCGATCGACACCGTGGCGATGCGCGTGGTCGACGAAGCGATGAACGACGTGCCGCAGGGCGAGATCGGTGAGATCGTCTACCGCGGCCCGGGACTCATGGAGGGGTACTGGCGGAACCCCGCGGCCACCGCGGACGCGTTCGACGGCGGCTGGTTCCACTCCGGCGACCTCGTGCGGGTGGACTCGGACGGGTTCGTGTACGTGGTAGACCGCAAGAAGGACATGATCATCTCGGGTGGGGAGAACATCTACTGCGCCGAGGTCGAGAATGCCCTGGCCGCCCACCCGGACATCATGGATGTCGCGGTGATCGGGCGGGCCGACGAGCGGTGGGGTGAGGTTCCCGTCGCGGTCGTCGTCCCGCGGGCCGGGGCGGCGCTCGAGGTCGACGCCCTCGCGGACTGGCTCGACGGCCGGGTCGCCCGCTACAAGCGGCCCAAATTCGTCGAGGTCCTCCCCCAACTGCCCCGCAACGCCAGCGGGAAGGTCGTCAAAGGTGTTCTGCGGGAACAGTTCGGCACGGTCAGCGGCTAGCCGGGGGACGGAGGTGGCGGACGAGGAAGTCGGTCTCGTCCGCGACCACCCGCTCGAAGAGCTCGCCGAAGTAGGGGTCGAAATGACCGCCCGGGTACACGTGCACCTCGGCGCCCGGGGTCTTGGCCGCGGCCTTCTGCGCGCTGCGGGTGAACGTGACGACGTCGTGGTCCGCGATGGCGAAGAAGACGGGGCAGGCGATCTTCGCGACCGTTTTCGTCGGCCGGTACAGCGCTGCCTGCAACGCCACCCGCCCCGGTGTCTCGTTGCGCCATGTCGAACCGGGCGGATCCATCCCGTGATATCCCGCCTCCGCGTCGGGTGTGGTCATGGCCGCGAACGAGCCCGGCGGCCCGACGACGGGAAACATGTACGGCGGCCGGTGCCGCAGCTGGGCGTACCGGTCCCGCAGGTAGGCGACCGCCATGCGGCCGAGGCCGACCACACCCAGTCGCGGAAGGTTCGTCAGACCGTCGACGTACGGAACCTGCGACACGACCGCGGCCACCCGCCGGTCCCGCGCTGCCGCCGTCAGGACGAGTCCGCCGGACAGTGACGTTCCCCAGAGCGCGACCCGGCTGGGGTCGATGTCCGGGCGGCTGCGCACGAACGCGACGGCGCTGTCCCAGTCGTCGAGTTGGCTGTCGATGTCGAGCAGTTGGCGGGGTTCGCCCTCGCTGGCGCCGAAGTAGCGGTAGTCGAACACCAGCGCCGTGACTCCCGCGGCCGCGAACCGTTCCGCGAACGCGTCGAGTCTCTGTTCGCGTACCCCGCTCCAGCCGTGCGCGAGCACCACACAGGGTGCTGCCGTGTGGGTTTCGGAATGGCGCCGGTACAGCCAGGCCGCGCAGCGCTGTCCCCGCGAGGAGAACCACACGTCCTCACGGCGGACGTCAGGGCACGACCGACCAGCTTCGACGGGTGACGGCCGAGGATTCATGGGAGGCGCCTCCGAGAGGTGTGGACATGGTCCAGTCTCGGGCCCTGCGCGCGGCGGCGACAGCCACCCTAGGGTGAAGAATCGGCACCCCAGGGTGGAAAATCAGCTCTCGAGTGCGACTTTCATGCACTCGAGCGTCTGCCGCATCCCGTCCTGCATCAGCTGGTCGCGGTTGCTGCCCAGCACCTTCGACTTCTGCACCAGCCGTACCCACCATACGGGCGTCGCGTAGATCTCCCGGGTCTCGGTGACGAGTGTGCCCGCGCCGGAGGGTTCGAGATGATACGTCCAGCGCGCCTTCGGCTCGTCCGCCTCGAAGGAGAACTTCTGGCCCGGAACGATATCCACGACGGTGCAGTGCGTCTTCCACCGCACCGGTCCGTGCCGGTTGGCGCCGACGAACCGGGCACCCACGGTCACCGGGGTGCCGGACGTCCAGCGCGCCCCGGTGTTCTCGGGACTGAACCGGCCCATTCCCTCCACGTCGGTCACCACGTCCCACACCTTGCCGGGCGGGACGTCGATCAGGATGCTCGCGCTGTCCACGCCTAGCGGCCCGGAATCCACTGCAGCGCCTTCACGAAAGGCGGCATGATCTTGGCCCACACCTTCGGCGACAGTCCGCGCGGACCGCCGAGGTTGAGGATGCGGGTGGTGGCGATGGTCTGCGGTTCGGTGTACTTGATGAGCCCGTCGTCGCCGTGGCGGCGACCGACACCGGACACTCCCATGCCGCCCATCGGCGCACCGGTGCTGCCCCATGCCGGGGCGTAACCCTCGTCGACGTTGACGGTTCCGGCGTGGATCCGTGCGGCGATGGCCTCGCCCTCCGCCTTGGTTCCCGCCCACACGCTGGCGTTCAGGCCGTATTCGGTGTCGTTGGCGCGTTCGATCGCCTCGTCCACATCGGCGACGGGGTAGATCGAGACCAGCGGCCCGAACGTCTCGTCGCGGTAGCACTCGGCGTCCTCGGGAACACCGGTCAGGACGGTCGGCTCGTAGAACAGGGGTCCGAGGTCGGGGCGCGCCTTACCGCCGGCGACCACGGTGGCGCCCTTGACGACGGCGTCGTCGACGTGGCTGGACACGGCCTTGACCTGCGCCTCGGAGACGAGACTGCCCATTTCGATCCCGAAGTCGTAGCCGGCGCCGAGCTTCATGTTGCGGACGCGTTCCCCGAACAAACGGGTGAACTCGGGTGCGATGGACTCCTCGACGTAGATCCGCTCGATCGAGATGCACAGCTGCCCGGAGTTGGAGTAGCAGGCGCGGACGGCGGCGTCGGTGACCTCACGGAGGTTCGCGCCTGCGGTGACGATCATCGGGTTCTTGCCGCCGAGTTCGGCGGAGAAGCCGATGAGACGGCGACCGGCCTGCTCGGCGAGGAGCTGACCCGTGGCCGAGGACCCGGTGAACATCAGGTACTCGGTGTTCTCGACGAGGGCGGTGCCGACCACCGAGCCCGGTCCGGGGACGACAGCGAACAGGTCGCGCGGCAGCCCGGCCTGGTACAGCAGGTCGACGCAGGCCAGCGCGCAGTACGGGGTCTGGCTGTCGGGCTTGAGGACGACGGCGTTGCCGGCGAGGAGCGCGGCGACCGCGTCGGACACCGCGAGGGTCATGGGGTAGTTCCACGGCGAGATGACGCCGACGACGCCCTTCGGCTGGTACCGCACGACCGTCTTGGTGAGGCCGGGCAGCATGCCCGAGATGCGCCGGGGACGCAGCAGCTTGGGGGCGACGCGCGCGTAGTGGCGGGCGGTCATCGAGATGTCGAGGACCTCCTCCTGCGCGGCGGCGCGGGACTTGCCCGTCTCGGCCTGAGCCATGTCCATCAGGGCGTCGCGGTTCTCGAGCACCAGGTCGCGGTACCGGTGGAAGATCGCGGCGCGTTCCGTGACGGGACGCTTGGCCCATTCCTTCTGTGCCACCCGGGCGCGTGCGATCGCGTCCTTGGCGTCCTGAGCGGTACCGACCGGGACGGTGGCCAGTTCCTTACCCGTGAACGCCTCGACGACGGACCGCGTCGGGCGATCCGCCGCATCCGGGATGGCGATGAGGTCGGCGAGCCGCGCGAACGTGGCGGCGGACGGAACAGGCATTTCGTACCCCTACTGGTTAGTAGTTTTTGCGGTTACACATAACTTACCTGCTTGGTGCGCCAAGTCACAGGGGCGGATGGACTAGTGCCGGTCTTCGAGCCCGACAGCCTCCCGCAACTTCTCCTCCGCCTTCTTCAGCTCGGGGTTGTCCTGGGCGGAGGAATCGAGCAGGGCGGCGAGCGCCTCGGCGATGACGTTCAGTTTCTCCTGCAGAGCCTCGGTGGCACGGCGGCTGGCATTCTCGAGCAGGACCACGAGAAGCAACGTGAAGACGGCACCGGCGGTGTGGATGGCGATCTGCCACTCGTGAAGGTCCTTCCAGAGCGGAATGCTGACGACCCACAGCGCGACCACTCCTGCGCAGATCCCGAAGAACGGCGCCTGGCTGACCCGGAGTTCGATCTGCTCCACGAACCTGTCGAACGCCGAACGCTGATCGGTGGGCTGCTGACGTGCGGCCTTCGCGTTGCGCACCATCTTCGGAGTCTAGGCTCAGCTGCCACTCCCGATATGCCCGTTTCACCCGAGTCGCCGCGATGACGGTGTCGAGGGAGACGACTCAGCCGCCGTCGCAGTGGAGCGCCATCCGGGCCGCGCTCGGCGCGGTCCGCCGAGTACCAAGCCCCGTTCCGCCGAGTGCGGGGGTCCGGCCGCCATCGCGCTGCCGATCCGACCTCGCCCAGGGCAGGCGGCCTCCGCGCCCGAGATGGACGCGTTCACCTCCATTAGCGATCCGATTATCGTGGCGGTTCGTCGGCACCGTCCTCGCTAGCTTCCTGCTGTCGATGGCGATCGCGGGGCTCATGACCGGCGCCCCGTGGATCGGCTTGTTCATGCTCGTCCTCGGCGGGGAGTGCCTCTACTGGGCTTCCTGCGTCCGAAGGTGCTCGATGCGCTAATCGTCGCATCGAGAATCTCCAGATGGCTGCTCGGGCGGACGCAGAACATGCCCCGATCATGAGTGGTCACCCCGAGTTCCGAGACTGGCGCTGGGACTGCCTCGACGCGGCTGGATCGGCGGGTTGTCGGTCGCGGCGATTCTCGTCGCCTGCGTGATCCTCAGCGGGACGACCTAGCCGATACGGACAGGGGCACCAGTTGCCGAGACTCCGAGAACGCGAGGACCACCCGCGTCGATCGGACCGCTGGTTCTGACGCCACCACCTCCGCTCCTCGAGCGCCCGCACCGACCTCCGCGCCCGCAGGTGTTCCCGAAAGATCCTCTGCTGCAGCACTGTCGATCTCCACAGTCGCCACGAGCAACAGAGTACTACTAGGGGTCAGAACCGGTAAAAACTGTCGTCTGAACACGGACCTACGGCCGCGGCGCCGAGTCCAAACCATCTCTCCACACGCGAGTGGTTTGATGGTTCGGACCATCGTCGCTACCGGGAGTACACCACATGCCGAAACTCGCACTCGACAAGGAATGCCTCCGCGAATACGGACGCCTCGACAAGCAGGTCCAGGACAGGATCACCGACACCCTCGCAAAGTTCGAGGCGGCCACCCACACTGGCGTCCATATGGAGAAGATCGGCGACGCACGCAATCCGCGATTCCGATCCATCCGGATCGACCAGTTCTACCGCGGCATCGTCCTCGCACCCGAAACCGGTGACTCCTACACCCTCCTCACGGTGAAGCCCCACGACGACGCGTACATGTGGGCGCGTCGCCGGGACGTGTCGGTCAACCGTGCGACGGGCGGCATCGAAGTACGCGACGTGGTCACGATCGACGAGGCACTGCCTGAGCTGGCGAAGGCTGCCAAATCGTCGACCACGTTGCTGTTCGAGCACGTCAACGATGCCGACCTCACCCGTCTGGGTATCGACGAAACGATCCTAGTACTCGCGCGTACCCTCACCGACGCGTCGCAGTTGAGCGCCCTCAAGCCGGTCCTGCCCGAAACCCAGTGGGATGCACTGACCGGACTTGCCTCCGGCCTCACCCCCGAGCAGGTGTGGTCCGAGTTGGGTGCCCGCATCGTGGACGAACCATACGACCCCGAAGACCTCGACGCCGCTGTCGCCCGCAGCAGCGATCGCATCGTCCTCGTCGACGGCCCCGACGATCTGATGGCAATCTTCGCGCACCCGTTCGCGTTCTGGCGCATCTACCTGCACCCGACGCAGCAGTCGGTCGTCGACGCGACTTTCCGGGGGCCCGCTCGTGTCACCGGCGGACCCGGCACCGGGAAGACAGTCGTCGCGCTCCATCGGGCGCACCGCCTGGCACACCGATCCACCGGTCCGGTGCTCGTCACGACGTTTACCTCAACGTTGACCGATTCGCTCAGCGCCGGGATCAAACTGCTCGCGAGCTCTCCGGAAGCACTCGACCGAATCGACGTGCAGAATGTCGATAAACTCGCCAACCAGACCTTCCGCGAGGCGCACGGCACGCCGAAGATGCTCACCGAAGACGACGAGAAGGCGATATGGTCATCGATCGTCGATCGCCTCGAACTGCCGTTCTCGGAGGTGTTTCTCGCGGCAGAGTGGCGCAACGTGGCACTCTCACAAAGCATCTCGACTGTCGACGAGTACCTGTCCGCGAAGCGGACCGGCCGCGGGCGGCGGCTCGGCGCAAACCAGAAGGCGCAGGTGTGGCAGACTATCTGTGAGTTCGAATCTCTCCTCTCCGTCCGCGGGCAGTGGACCCACGAAACGATATGCCGCGAAGCCGCTCGACTGCTCACAACCCGCACCGAGAAGCCGTACCGACACATCGTGGTCGACGAAGCGCAGGACCTGAGCCCCGAGCAGTGGCGCCTTATCCGCGCCGCCGTCGCCGACGACACCGACAGTTTGTTCATCGCCGGCGACACCCATCAGCGGATCTACGACAGCAAGGTCAGCCTGCGCGAGGTCGGCATCAACATCACCGGGCGGTCGAGCCGGCTGAACCTCAACTACCGCACCACCGCCGAAATCCTCGGCTGGAGTCTGCAATTGCTGCGTGGGGAGCGGGTCGACGACATGGACGGCCGGCTCGACTCCATCGCCGGCTGCCGGTCCGAGGTCCACGGCGCACCGCCGGCGACCACGCAGTTCGACACGCAGGACGAGGAGATCGGCTACGTCGCGGACACCGTGCAGCTGTGGATCGACGGCGGTGTAGACCCCGGCGAGATAGGCATCGCGACCCGCGCGAAATGGCTGGGCACCAAGGTGCAGGACGAACTGTTCAGACGGGGCGTGCCCGTGCGATCGCTGGCGAAGTCGAAGACCGCAACCGAATCCGTCTCCGTCGGCACCATGCATGCGATGAAGGGACTCGAGTTCCGGTGCATGGCCGTCGTTGGTGTCGGCGCGAAGCAGGTGCCGGCCGGCCCCGCGATCACCCCCGCCGAGGAGGACCTGCAGACCCACGAGCAGGACATTCAACGCGAACGATGCCTGCTGTTCGTGGCATGCACCCGCGCGCGCGAGGACCTGCTCATCACCTGGAGTGGGCCGGCAAGCCCGTTCCTCGTCCCGCTGATCTGATCGGTAGTCGGGTCAATTCAGCTACAAGGGTGAATTTCCGATCGGGCTCGGTAGCCGAGCTTGATCGGTGAATCGCCTCACCGCTGGTTAGGCCTCATAGCTATCGCACCGTCGAAGTAGCCTGGCAGCGTCCCTGTCGGATCCCCCAGCAGCATCGCCCGGTCCAGGAAGCCGTTCAGGTTCTCGCAGCTCGTTTCCGGAAGCAGTACGCACGCATGGCAGGCCGCCATGTTCACACTGCCGGAGCCACTCGCCTCCGCCTCCATGCACAGTGGGTCGTTCGAGCACCATTCGGCGCGTGCAAGGGCGGACCGCAGCGTGTGCGCGAGTTTGTCCGGCTCGCCCTGAGCCACAATTCCACCGAGGCTACCTGCCGAATCGCTGGTCGCCGTGTAGATCAGCATTCCTGCCATCTCACCGTCGACATAGAGTCGCTCGCGCAGCGCCGAAGCCGGATAGCCGGCATCCAGGCTCCACTCGGTGATCAGCGCATGAGCGAGGGTGTGGAGCAGCAGAAGCCGAGGGGTCACATGTGACTCCACCGTCTTGCCGTCCTTCACCTTGCGGGTGGCCCCTCGCTCGCGTAGGAGCGCATTGTGATTCGCCCGAACCCGCTCACTGCGAGCTCGGACCGCAAGATCCGACTCCCATGCTGCGAGCCGGTCGGCATCGAGCCTGAGGAACACGCCTTCGCCGCTGACCTCCATCGCTGGCAACCACTCCGGATCGTCCTTGGTACTAATCTCCGCGTGCCGCTGCTCCGGGTCTGCCTCCGTCGGCGCTTCGCCCCGGACGAACGATGACAGCACCCGCACCTCACGCAGACGCTTGACGAGCATGCTGTCCCGTATCCCCAGGTCCCGAATCGGAGTCGGGTCACCTTCCGGCGCCTCACAGACGAACGGCTGGTACTCGGCGACATGCACCTCGGGCCGCCCGCGGACGAGTGCCTCATACTCGTCCTGACGAAGCCTGGAACTCGCCTTGACGACCGGCACTTCACCGTCTCCTTGATCGGGATCAGATTCCTCGATCGCGATGACGACCTCGATGACATCCTCGACGGTCGCCTTCAGTTTGGCCAGCACGCTGGCGCGATCCTTGAAGTAGAAGCGGATGTAGTCCTCGTTCGCTCCGAACAGTTTGTGCTGCTCGACGAGCGCATACACTCCCTCGCCCCACGGCGGGATCGACAGTGCACTGTTCATGATCGGGTGCCACGCAGACGAGGAACCGCGCTGCATGGCTCGGGGCGGCTGGTCACACAGCTGGGATGCTGCCCCCTTGAGCCACGGCCGCCGCCCGCCGCATCGAATACCGAGATCCTTCAGGGCTTTCGAACGGAACGCGCCCTCCATCGACGCGTTGGGCACGCCGCAGGTGCATCTCACGACCACGGACCGCAGCGAGGCGGTACTGCCATCTGTGTCGAGCGACAGAGTGCCTCCGCACCTCCCACTCTCCCTCTCAACACCGCGGTGGACCCATTTCCAGTATGGGAAGTCCTCGATGTGGCCGTGATCGCACGCAATGACGAAGCGCGAGGGGACGAGATCCTCCGAACACTCGTCGCACCGTGCCTTTCCCTTGGCCGAGTTGAACTTGAAGAACGGCTGAAGCGCCTTGCATTCTGGGCACGAATAGAACTCCGGGAAGCGATGCACAACCACCCCACCGGTTCCGCGGTCTGGGTCTGGGGCGGGCGGTAGCCGAAACGACGAGACGCCTAGGATCTGGGCGAGCCGGCGCTCGTACACCACCGGGGCCTCGTCGATTTTCCAGGAGTCGATACCCGAGACGATGAACGACTCGTTGTCGATCGCGATCATTGCGCCCACCCCGTAGGTGGTGACGAGTTGCGCGCGCCGCACAGCGCCAGGCTTGCGCGGAATCGGCTGAGAGGGCGCTCCCGCACCGCGCCGTCGACGGGGATTATTCGGAGGTGTCATCGCAGGGCTCCCTACCGGTTGTTTTCCAAGAACAGCGTCGATTCCGCGTCGACATCGCGCAGGCTCCACAGGGTTCCCCACCCGGTGGCGTCGTCGGATTCGTCGTCGAACCCAACCATCAATGCAGCCCCACTAGATCCACGCTTCTTCTCGTAGCAGAGATCCGGATGCTCATTCGCCTCACTGAGCCACCAATCGATGAATTCCTCGCAGTGGCTCGCCGTGGCAGCCCGCTCGCGCACGTCGATCTGGCCGACGCGGTCGAGGATGGCGGGCACGATCTGCGCCCGGACGTCGTCGACGAAGTCGATGATCCGCGCGGCGGCCTCGTTGTCGGAGGCGCTCGGGATCATCAGGCGCGTCAACGCAACAATCACCGCGTGCAGTCCTCGATCCCGCGCCCGCGCCGAGAACGGTGTGACACTGGTCGACTCGACCTCGCGGTACAGAGCCGAGTGGAAGCTGGGGAACTTCTCGTAGTGCGAACGGTCCCGCGAGCGTGCCGAGTTGAACATGACCGCAACGAGACCCGGATGCCGGCGCCCGACGCGGCTGGTCGCCTGGATGTACTCGGCCGTGGTCTGCGGCTGCCCCATCACCGCCATCAGTCCCAACCGATCGATGTCGACGCCCACCGAGATCATGTTCGTCGCCAGCAGTACGTCGAGGACATCCTCGTCCGGAAGTGCGATGTCGAGCTTCTTCAGGTGACTCGGAATCTGGCTGGAATCGGCGCGGCTGCTGAGTTCGATGAGCGCGGTGGCCGACCGGGCCCCGGACTCGTTGCTCTTCCCAAGCAGTTCGAGTCGATCCTGCACATCGTCGAGAACCTGCAGCTCGGCCGCAGAGAGTAGTCGGAGGCTGTTGAAGTAGCCGACCAAGGTCCAGTATGCATCCAGGACTGCTGGGTCCGCCGATTCGCCGGCGGCCTGAGCCGAGTTGATCAGCGCCGCGTAGGTACGGACGAGCAGGGTTGCCTGACTTCCACTCGGGGTGAACAGTCCGACATACCTACGCGAGGCCTTGTCCTCCCGGGGCGTCTCGACGGCGAACCACGAATCACGGGAGTCGACGCCCGCGGGCGGGAACTGGGCAACCTTGCGGTCGAACAGCGCACCCACCTGATCCGACGCTCGGCGGATCGTTGCGGTGGACGCAATCACCTTCGGCTGCTTCGCCAAGAGGTCGATTGCTGTTTCGTACAGGCCTGTCAATGTGCCCAGCGGCCCCGAGATCAGGTGCAATTCGTCCTGGACAATAAGCTCCGGCGGGACGGCCTCGAGGTCCAGGTTGAACAGCGATCCAGTCTCGGGACGCCACGGCATCGACGCGAACTTGTCGACGGTCGCGATGATCAGCGTGGGATGCGCGTCGTACACGGCTTCATCGACCAGATGGGCCGGGATGCCGTTGCCACCATGGAAATCACAGTGCTGGTTCGGGCAATGGATGAGCATTCTGCACTGCTCGATCTGCACCGCGTAGTTGCCAGCGTCAAGGCGGTCACCGCACCACGGGCAGCTCTTCAGCTGCACGGGATTCTTGCGCTGCAACGACTTCTGCGGGTTCTTGCGCAGTTCGTCGAGTTCGACCTCGGCGTCGGCGAGCCGGTTCGGGGTAGCCGACTGCCCGACCCACATTCCGATGGAGATGGGCGTGTCGCCCAGTCCGTCACGCAAAACTCGCAGGCGCTCCATGGCGCAGATCAACACAGTCGCACGCTCGAACTGCTGCAGAGTCAGGAGCCGGAGTGTGTAGCGCATGAGCACCGTAACGCCGGCGCCGTCCTCGCCGTCCCGGAGCCGTCGGAGGAACACGGTGAACGCGATCAACCCCAGGTATGCCTCGGTCTTGCCACCTCCGGTCGGGAACCACAGCAGGTCCGCGATTTCGCGGTCCTCGTGCTCGGGGTCGACGATCCCTTCGAGGCACAGCAGCACGAACGCGATCTGGAATGGCCGCCACCGGCCGCTGGCCGCGTCTACCACGCCGACACGACCACCCTTGATCCATGCGCTCCGGCCGCGCTGCAGGGCCATTGCCTCGTTCGCCAGCTGGAACGCTTCGAAGATCTGGGGCCTGCCGGAATCCGCGAGTAGCTCGACTCCGCGCCGCATACGAGCGAGCGATTCACCGCAGAGCCGAACCTGCTCGTTCGCTACCTTCGCGTAGTCACCACCGGCGAGTTCCGCGGCATCGCCACCACGTGCGGCGATCCATTCCTCGTAGCCGTCGAGCAGCTGTGTCAGCGCCGCGACGACCTCGTCGCGGCTGCCGCTGCCGAGGCCCGCCATTCCTAGGGCACGGTCGTCGATCTCGGGATTCGAGTCGGTCAGTAGAACTTCGTGCGTCGGCATGAAATCAGTGCGGATCGACTGCACCGCGGCTCGACCAGACAGTGCCGTCCGCAGTGCCGGCGGCTGCCACTCCCACGCAACCGAGCATCCGTGACCCACCGCGAACGACGGCGCGTGTCGGTGCAGCAGCCTGCTGAGCGCCTGTTCGTCGTCCACCGCGCTGGCGCCGGCCGCACGTTCGACGAACGCGGCGGTCCCATTCGGCCCCTCGACGACGATCTCGGGCTGGAAGAAACAGGAGGCATCCTGCAGGTCGAACTCGCCTGTGCGGAAGGTGTTCACGATCGTGACGGTGACCGTCACGACACCTTCACGATCGTGGCGGCGGACGAGCGTCCGCAACTCGAGTCCTGGACACAACGCGACCGGCGCCTGCATGCCCGGAACTGTCAGCTCGATCGGTACCGGATCACACTCGAAGGGCGTCCTCCGCCACCGCTCGCGCTGCTGCTCCGTGCTACGGGCTTCGCTGCGCTTGGGCTCGATGGGTCGGCCTTCCTCGTCCTCGGGCGCGTACCGGGCGGCACTCACCGTGACGTAGACGGTTGTCGCGATATCGGACGCCACCCCGAAGGTAAGGCCCATCGACGACGGCTTGCGGAGATTCGTCAGTGCGACTCCGAGGTCGGTCGCCCCCTGCTCACCGTCGTCACGGCTCACGACATCGGGGGGCGTGTCGCCGCCGTCGGCTTCCCACTCGGCCGCTGCTTCAACGGCACTAGGAGAGTCACGCTCCCCGTTGGACCCGCGAATACTCGGCGTGACCCCTTCAACGTGCGGGAAAAGCACGCCCACCAGATATGCCGTGATCGGCGCATCATTGGTGAGAACCTCCTCCTGTCCGTCTTGCGGGCCGAGAAGGTCTGATCTCAGTGCGCCGCGAATCTCGGATCTCAGCGCGTAGTGGGCGCTGTGGTGGGACCTGGTCACTCGCCGGTACCGCCTTCCGCTGTCGTGTCGTTCCATTCGAATTTCCCGAGCCCAACCAGCCGTGGCGCAATCCATATTCCGGTTTCGCCGAGCCCACTGCGCTCGGCGACAGCACGGGAGCCGGCGACGGTCTCCATTGCATCGACTCGCAGCCCTGTGATGCACCGCGGCCAGCGCTGCACGTCGTAACCACGATTGAGCTTGAGCAAACGCCACAGGTCACCACGGAATCGTGCTGACATCTCGCCGACGACGATTCCTGCGTGAAAGATTCCGTATGGCGGCGTTTCGGTTGTCGTCTCAGGCAGATCATGCAGACGCCTGAGCTCCACCTCGTCGTTGACGGAAACGGATTCACGCAGGTACTGCTGGGTGACCACCGGATCAGCGAACGGCTCGCGCACCCCAGCGGGCACTTCGCCGCACACGTCGAACTCGGAAACCTCGATGCCGTTGCGAGCCCACCGTTCCCGGCCGCCAAGGAACCATCTGTCCACGGGGAACGGGTTGCGGTTCGCCTTGCGTATCTGCCACAGCTTCGGAATCTTGATTCGGTATAGGTCATCGCGAGGCCGGGTCATCGCCACGTACAGCAGTCGCGCCTCGGCCGGCGGGTCGACATCCCCGCCTCCCCTACTCACAATCGGTTCCGGTTCGACGACCAGGACACGGTCGAACTCCAGGCCCTTGGCCCGGTGAACCGTCGACAGCACCAGGGGGTGAACCGGATTGGCAGTCAGCTCGTCCGGCAGCCAGCCCTCGGCGACCGCGCGCCGGAGGGCTTCAACGTCCAACTGGTTTCGAGGACTCGCCGCGACCCTCCGCAGCGACTGCCACACCCGACTCGGTTCGTCTGTCACGACCCGGAGCTGGCACAGGACCTCGGTGAAGCGTTCCTCAGTCATGGTCGCACCACCGGCCGACTGCAGCAGGTCTGCCACCCACGGCGGCACTGGCCGGGATCGCGGCGACCGCTGGATACGGTGCGGCACACCATAGTTGTGCAGCTTGTCCGACAGCCATAGAACTTGGCCGTTGTCCCGGCAGAGTATGGCTGTGGTCCCGCCGGACATTCTCAGCGAATCCTGAACAAACTGATCGCTCAATTCGCCGAAATTCGGGGCAGCGCCGAGTACCGAACACAGTTCGGCGTGAATCCGCGATGCCTCGGCGTCAGCCGCAGCCTGGTCCGTCGGGAGGTTCTGGAGTTGTGCACCGTACGGTATCGCGGCCCGGGTCTCGGATGTGCGTGCACGGAAATTGTCGTCGAGGCTGACCTCGACGAGATCGGCCACATACGACGCACGGATCCAGTCGAAAAATCGGTTGGTCTCACCAGCTCGCTCTGCAGGGTCGGCGACCTGAAACCCGTAGATCGACTGCGCGGTGTCGCCCACAACTGTGAAACCGCAGTTGTCGGAGAATCGGTCCAGCAGTGCTTCGACCATCTCGCGGCGAACTCCGACAAGGTCCTGGACCTCGTCGATAATGACGTGCGCCGGCGGTCCGTGTTCGAAGGACTCGAGCACACCGGCGTCGATCGCATCGATCGCCATCGCGATCCGGTCGTCGAAGCTGGTTCCTGCGAGGTCGTCCCGCTCCCGGTCCATCTGCTTAAGGAGCGCCAGCGCCCATCCGTCGAAGGTCTGCGCGCGGACACGGCGCGCGGACACGGCCAGTCGGTCGACACGATCACGTAGCTCGCGCACTGCTGCACGCGAGAAGCTGAGCACCAGGATCTCTCCGGCCTCCAGCTCTTCGACACCGGTCAGGTGCTCGAGCCGGTAAGTAAGGGTCGTGGTCTTGCCCGCGCCAGCTCCTGCGGTGACGAGTGTCCGTGCGTCCCAAGGCTGCTTGACGACGTTCCGCTGACCCTGAGTAAGCGAGAGGTCGTGCGACTTTACAATGGTCATCATCGCTCGTCTTCCTGCCACAGGTACTCGAATTCAGTAAACGCAAGGCTGTTGTCGAAGTTCGTGATGTTGTCCCGAACGTCGAGGATGAGGCAGCTGTCCTTGCCGCCATTCTTGACCCCGCGAAGCCCGCGTCCGACCATCTGTTGGTAGGCGTTAGCGCTGTACACAGGGCGGGCGATCAGGACTGCCCGGGTGGCCGGTGCGTCGAAACCCTGCGACAGCACACCATAGTTCGTGATGACCCGAATCTCGCCGCGTCGGAACGCGTCGATTCGTTGCCGCCGATCACCGGGTGGGGTCGCCGAATCGATGGCAACCGACCTGATCCCCCGGTTGCTCAGTTTCGCCGCGAGAAGTTTCGCGTGGTCTACCGAGGTCGCGAAAACCAACACGGGCCAGCCGTCCGGGAGCGCCGCGATCTCCTCGATGATCACCTTGTTACGGTCACCGTCCTCGGCAAGTCGGCGCTCCGCACTTCGCGGGAGGAATCCGTGGAGCTTCTCGACCTCGGCAAGTTCGTGGTTCTGCAGGGCCATGTCAATTCCGGCGAGTTCTCGATGCTCAACCTTGGAGAGAATTCCCAGCTCCTGCAGTTTTGAGATCGGCTCGTCACCGAGGACCCCTTCATCAAGCCGGCGGTCGCCGAATCGCAACACCAGACGTCGAGTCAGGTCCTCGTTGTTTCGGAACGGCGTTGCGGTCAATCCAACCAGGTGCCGGGTCGTAACGCGGTGAGTCAGGCCCATCGAGTCGAGAATCTGTGTGTACTGCTTTGAGATGGCTACATGAGCCTCGTCGACGATGACCAAGGACGCTTTCCGCAACCACGCATAGTCGTCGGTGTCCAGGCAGGACCGCAGCTTGGCGTCGGTGGCCACGACGAGGTGCGGACGACCCGACACCGGCGTCGCCGAATTGTCGGTCCACAATCGATCAATGACAAGCGGATACTCCGCACCCACCTTCTCCCACACAAACTTCCACGATTGTACGGCCTGCTCACACAGTTCGGTCGTCTGCGCGATCCACAGGATTGGCCCGTCCGGCATCCCCGACTCGCGGATCCAACGGATCACGCCCTCCGCCGCAACACGGGTCTTGCCGGCTCCGGTCGGAAGGCTCAACATCGCACGCTGAGGACGAGCGCTGCACAAGAGATCGACGAATCGACTAGCAATCAATTCCTGGTACGGGTGAAGCGACGGGAAGTCGGTTGGTCCGGAGGCAACTTCACGCTCCGGCAGCGGCGGAATATACGTTCCAGCGAAAGAATCCGGAAACTTCAGACCCGCAACAAACTTCAATGCTACGCGTCCACCGTCGAATCGGGCGGGCGCTTCAGGAAACTCCGCACGAATTTCCTTCGCGTACGCACGCAACACACCATCGTCATGGGCGTTGTAGGCAAGTTCCGCAAGGCGGAGCGCCCCGGAATCCTGTCCGCTCCCGAGCGACTCACTCTCCACGAGGCCTGCCGGAAGCCCCCGCTGCAGCACGTCGGCATCCAGCATGAGCGAAAGCTTCTCGGGGACCTCACCAGCATTTCTGATCGCCGTCAACTTCTCATTGAATGCTTGGTCTTCGAGGTGCTTCCGGTGGGCTTCGAGCGCCGCACGGCACCCATCGGCACCGAGACCGAAACCGAATTCCTTGTCAGCAAGGATCAGCGCCTTCTCGCTGGTGACACTCGCCGGGACCAAGACTGTGCTGTCCTCACGTGCGCTGGCCAGTGGCGTGAGCCGGGTCCCATTCGGAGTGCGGACCACCTCCTCCAGCTCACTGCAGCGTTGCATGAACAGTCCACTGAGGGTCGACGTGGCAATCCTCCGCCGAAGCGATGGATACTCGTCCGACAACGCGATCGGCGCACCCTCCGGCACTGCGCGGATTCGCTTCTCGATCACGTCATCGATCGTCAGCATTCCCCACTCCGAGATCATCACGTCGGCCTGATCGGCGTCGGCGGCCCGGTCGACAAGAATGGCCGGATGACGCTCGCGTATCAACTCGTCATATTCCGAGCGAGACCTTGCGACAGCGATCTCGCCATCCACACGGAGTTCCCATTCGTCGCCCACTCGACAGCGAACAACTTCTTCCTTGAAGACCAGGTCGTACGCGATCCGGATCAGAAGTGCGTAGGTTCGACCGACGAAATTGTCGTCGGTACTTTCTTTGAGCTTCTCGAGCAGAGCATTCCAGCGCGCCGGTTCGACATCCTCGACGGCGGTGGGCATTCGTAGCTTCCGAGCCTTCGCCTGGCTGATCTCGGCCACAGGTAGCACAGACCCGTACTCGCTCAGCTGTGGGCCGACCGCCTCTCGGACACGCCGGAGACCCTGCGTCGTCCGTACCATTCCATGCGTGCCGATGAGCCATCGAATCGGAGAGAGGATCTGTACCCGGGTGTTCGCGCTCTGCCCGATCTGCCGCGTCCAGTTCTCAATCAGGCCGTCGTCCGAAATCTCAGTGATGAAAGCCGCACGCCCTTCGTCTGACAGCCGCTTGAACAAGTGAAGGGGTCCCGCCATCGCGCCGCCATCCAGCTTCATCGTAGTGATCTGGATGCGACTTCGCGTCGCGCCCAGGGTCGAGCAGTATTGGTCGTACATCGCCTTGCGGTAAAGTTCGAACCATCCGTCTTGGTCGGGCTTGTATGACGCGTCGGGTCGATCGGACATTCCGAAGCTGCGGAGGATCGATCGGTCGTTCGCATGGAATGACATGTCAACGGCAATGTTTCCGTCGCGGGATCCATCTGCCGGTACAATCGGCCCCGGCAACATACATGCCTTCAAGGGTGCAAATTTCCCAGTGACCGTCTTGACATGCAATGTCGAATTGAGGTCGTTGACGCGCTGTCGGACGGCAGCAGCCTGGACGGGGCCGCCCGCGCTATTCAGAAGTTCCCAGAAGCGCGTCCAGGACTCATCTGTATAGCCCGCGAATCCCTGGTCCAACACGCTGTGAAATCGACCCTCGGTATCGGACTCCCGGATGCCCAACCGGTCCAATAGCGGCACCAGCTCCGGATCGTCCGACAAACTGGTATCGACGTAGACGAGATCGTCACGCAGCCCATCGTCGCTCGAACGTCGGAACAAGCTCCCTGCGGCTGGCGCTACAAATGTCCCGGACTCCGTCAAAACGATACGAGCCTTCCTTGCCTCGACCGCATCCGCGGCATTGTTCGACCCCGCGAGATCGTGCACGAGCATGTGCGCGAGGACCCGAATCGCCGCGGCCGAGGCCGCGGCCGTGCGGTCCTCGACAAGGGCCTCCAGCCAGGCGCGCACGGTCTCAGGTTCCTTGCAGGAAGCCGCTTCGAGGATGTGGTTCATCTTTCCCCGGCGAGACCCAGGTCCTTCGACAGAGTGATGGACCCAGTTCACCGGCCGTCCCGGGTATTCGCGCCACAATGCCAGTGCCTGTGGAGACAGCTTCTCCTTGTGGATCCTCAGGCCAGTGGGCAAGCGGAGGTCGCCTCGCTGGTCCGGCAGCGAGGGACTCTTGGCAGCAAGTAACCAGACCTCCTCAGTGAGATGTCTACAAGCCCAGTTCGGCGATTCCTTCGGCCGTCCGGGAAGTAGCGGCAGGAAGGCCGCAGGGTCTTCCACAGGTGTGAGATTCTCCAAAGAACCGACGACCAACCTGGCGGCCACATTGAGCAGCTCCGCATTCAGGTCACTGCTGTCGAGGAGATTCTGCCGGTCTTCATTCGTCTTCCACGCAGCGTTGAGTGCGCCACTCAACGTCATCGGATATTTCGTCGGGAAGTACGACCAGAACGTACCCCGATCGTTGGGAATGGTGTGATAGTCGGATCCGTCCGCCACCGTGTAGTTGGGCACTGCCCAGGAGATGTCGATGGTGACTCGGTCGTGGAGTTCGCCCGCACGTCGTCGCGTTTCATCGCTCACCCTATGGGGGAGCGTGAAGACCCGGTAGCTCTCGGACACCGCCTTCGATCCAGTACGAGACTGATGAATCGTACGAATGTGTCCCGACTCCCCGACCTGAATCTCGCGGCGGACGACTGGCATATCCCGGCGATCCTCCAGCACTACGCTCCCGACATGGGGAGAGAATAGTTGGAAGAGGTGTGGAAACTCGTCCTGTTTCGACTCATCAACGCGAGCTTTGGAGCTCTGCTGGATGTCACGTCCAAGTCGCTCTGCTGCGCCCGCAACCAGAGGCAAACGCACCACCGTGCTCGCCCAACCCAGCATCGAATCGAGAACTGAATCGCGTGAGCGTTCGAAGGAGACGTCGAGGGGACGCGCCATCCTCAGTACCGGCGTTTCACCTACGGAGTCGAGCGAAGGCTCGCCCCTCTCGGCTTGCGCCCCGTTTACCGCTGCGAGGATCTCAGCTTCGGACCATTTTGCATCGAATCCGAACGATCCTGTCTTGCTGAAGATCTGCGGCGCCTGCGAAACCGAGAGGACCGACTTCACACCTACACCGAACCGGCCGATCTGGCCGCCGCGCTTCTTCGAGACACCCATTCGAAGAATGGTGTCCGTGCCTTCCGGCGTGACGGGGGTGCCCTCGTTCGCACAGTAGAGGTACTCCTCTGTGAGGGCGACGTGAATGCGTCCTCCGCGGTGCTCAGGGGCTCGAAGCTCGTCAGCCGCGTTCTGGACCAACTCGAAGATCTGGCGGTCCCCGTATCCACCTTGATGGATACGGCGCTCCCCGTTCGCATCCTCCTCGATGCGTGCCGGGTTCAAGGCATACGTACGGAGAGCAAGTTCGGTGAGCTCCGCAACTTTGCGGAGAACGTCACTGTCGTTGGTCATGTTCATGGAGGTCTCGTCCTAGGAGCGTGGAGGGGCTGACCCGACGTCTATGACGACGGGTCATATGTCGTCTATCGCCCGTGTTACGTGCGGATGTCCCTGCTCAAAGCCGCTTGCACCCAATTGTCACTGTCGTCCACGGCACCCCTCAATTCTCCGGCGATAGTGCTCAGGAAGTGATCGGCATTGCACCCTGACATCCTGATGTCCATATTGTGCACATTCCCACCGACACATCTGACCACCTTCCTGCCGAAAGTCATTCGATCGACTGACATCATCGGGCTACTCACCCCGCTGATAAGCTCCGCGCGGATCTGTCTGCCAGCGAACTATCAGGAGAATCGTTATGACCGCCCCGAACCGTTACGGGCGCTGGCTCGGGGCAAACCTCCAGCAAGCGGGTATGAGCCAGGCTCAGCTCGCAATCGCACTGGGGCTCACTCGTGCGGCGGTCTCGGCGTGGATCGCCGGACGCGCCGAACCCCGTGAGGAGCTGAAGGAACGGATTGTCACCATCCTTGAAGCCGAACTTCCCCAGGCTGATGACCGTAGCGCGATCGCGCCGGCGGATCGCAACCTGCAATGGCATCACCGGCCTGCACATACCGATGGCGGGCGCGAGTACGGCAATGCCGCGGCGTTCGCGTTCAACGCCGACCTGTCGGTCCTCGCACGCGAAGCAACCCAGAACTCGATCGACGAGCGCCTCGACCACAACGCCCCTGTACGCGTCCACTACACCCTGCACGAGCTGACCGACGAGCACCTCGAGTCTTTCCTGTCGGCGATCCAGTGGGGTGATCTGTCACCCCACCTGGAAAGCGCGGCAAGAGCCGAGCAGAAGGTCTCACGCAGCCTCCGAGCCGCGCTCAACGAGCTGGCCGAACGTCAATCTCTCGTGCTGCTGCGCATCGACGACTTCAACGCCTCCGGTCTCAACGGACCCGAGTACGAAAACGGTAACTTCGCCGCGGTCGTTCGACGCCAACTCGACAGCCACAAGCAGTCCGTCAGTCGCGCAGGCGGTTCGTATGGTCTCGGCAAAGCAACCCTCTGGGCGACAAGCAAGTATGGCCTTGTTCTCATCAACTCGACGCTCTCCGAACCCCACGATGGCCACACGGAACGCCGCGTCATCGGCCGACTCGACCTCCCCTGGCACGAGGTCGAGGAAACGGCATACGCCGGACCGGCATGGTTTGGAACGTTGGAAACCGATCCAGAGCGGGAGGGTGTATCGCGCTCGTGGTGGGCCACCGAGCAGATGGTCCGCGACCTTCACCTCGACCGCTCGAAGGCAGCGCCCGGCACGTCCTTCCTCATCGTTGGCGCCCATGACGCCTCGGGCGACGCCGAAACACTCCAGGAAATGCACGACAAGCTCGTTCGTTCACTCGCCGACGCGTTCTGGGCAGCAATGGTCGGAGGAAAGGCCGCTGCGCCGCTCCTGGACGCCCACGTCACTACCCTCCGCAACCACGAGATCGTCGTATCCGAGCAACGGGTCGATCCGCATCAACACCACCCCGCGCTTAGCCGCGCACTTCGCGCCTACCTCGATGACGACACCGTCGAGACACTGACGGCCGCGGACCAGGTCGCGCACGCGACCGTACCGCTCGTCGTCACTCCTCGTAAGGGCAAAGCATCCGGGCGAAGTAAAGGCGCACTGCACGACTGCGTCCTGTTGGTCACACCCGCGGCCGATAACGCCACAACCGCCAATCGCGTCATCTGCATACGCGGTAACCGAATGACGATCGCGGAACACCGCCCGCGCGAGATCCCGCTTGGCACACCACCTTTCCAAGCGGTACTTCTCGCCGGCTACGCAACCGGCCGCGAAGGCACCGAGGTCGCCGAAGCCGAAGCGTTCCTCCGCGCTTCGGAACCACCGGAACACGACAAGTGGGACCGAACCGAGGAACTCACCTCCTCGTACGAGAAGGGCGCCCTCACGCGACTCAAGGAGTTCCGTTCGAGCATCGACAAGACAGTTCGCGGTGTCGTCGGACAACGGGATTTTGAGCGGAACCGTGGACCGAAGGTCTTGCGCGAGCTCTTGAAACTCGAGAACCCACGTGTATCACGACCGCCCATCGTCCAGGGCGCGCCATCAGTCCACCACATGCAGGGGAGCGTCGACGACACGGGCGCCTGGTCGGTGACAGTGACGGTGAAGGCGCCCGAATCAGAGGATCCGTGGTTGCTGACGCCGATCGCGAAGTTCGATGTGCGTTCTGGCGGTCGGCCCACAGTCCGGTGGACCGACCTCACCGCGGTCGAGGGCTGCCGCGTGGACGGCGAGAATCTTCGGATCGAGGCACGCGTCCGGCAGGCGATCTTTGTCGGTGTCACAGACCCGGCGACGCACCCGGTCAAGGGGCGATTCGCTCGCATTCTCGTCGAGGTTCCCAAGGTTCGGGGAGGCGCCGCGTGAAACCTGTCGTCTCCTACCCCACCTTGATCGGGGAGGTCGATCTCGATGTTCTGTCAGTCGCCATAGACGGACAAGATCTGCACTACAGCAGGGTCTCCAAGCCGGAGCGCACGGTCGCACTGCACGAGGTCGACCGCGCCCACTGGGAATCCGCCCGACTGACGCTGAATGCGACTGTGCCCGTGCGAGAACTCGACGAGGGCGCCTGGACAAATGTCTCCTGCCTGGCTGTGGTCACCGAAAAGGTTACGAACGCACGCACAACTGCAGTCCTGACCCGAGGGTCGCACGGCACGTGGTTGGGTTCCGTCGATCTGTGCCATGCGCGCCACGTTCGTCGGGCGAGCCTCTCGCTCACAGTGGTTGCCGAGATCGATGGTGTGGGAGGCCGCGTTATCGGTGGTACCGAGCAGGCCTGGTTCATCGACCTCACCGCATCCAAGCCCGTTCGGCAACGTGACGTCGACATCGTCGAGGAGGACTTCCGCGACGGCCCGCTCGCCTGGTTGGAGGCGTTCAAAGAATCTGCGTGGATCGTCGACACGTCGGCGGAGATCCCGCGTGTGTACCTGAACACCACTGCGGTGGAGGGTCTGGTCGAACTCCTAAACGCCAGTGCCGGATCCGGCGAGGAGAAGCTGCTCCGCGAGATGGCGGCCAGCCAGATCGCGCAGGATGCATGGACGGCGATGTTCCATTCCGCGGTGAGCAGCCTGGACAAGGACGAAGACGGCACGCCCCAGCTTCCAGGAGGGTGGCGTGATTCCGTTCTGAGAACGATGCTGCCCGATGTGATTCCGGACCGCCAGCTGACCGATGCACTCTACGAGATCGAACGCCAGCGAAGTGACGGTGTCGGATGGTCGGAGATTCAAACCCGCATCCAGTACGCCGCCGGACGACGAAGTCGACTCGCACGGACCCTCACTGCCGCCGTGCGTTCGGTCCACCAGTCTGAGGTGAGGAGTTCCCAGTGACCCGCGGTATCCAGATTCCGCACGCGCTGGGACTTCTACCCAGTTCGGTTGTGACGAAGCACCTCGGCCGCGGGGTGCAATCGGGGATCGAGCCACCGGCCACCGCGACATTGATGAAGTCGGCTGTGATGAAGGCCGAATCGCAATCACGTTGGCGGACACGACCGATCCGTGAGCTCCTCGACGAGGCGATGAACCGGTATGAAGGTAAGCGGGCTGCCGCCGACGAGTGGTTGGCGCCCCGCCTGCACGCGACCCTGCGTATGACTCGCCACGAAGCCGCGAACGAGGAACTGTGGAACTTCATCGCGTTGGTCGTAGCCCCGGACTATGTCGTGTGGCGGCACAAGGGAGCGGCGGTTGCGGCGCCGGCTCGCTTCAGTGGTGCGCATTACACGCAGGCGTTCTCCCGACTGTGGTGGGCGGCCGAACTGTTCCGTGATGGCCGCGACTATGCGCCGGTCGAAGTCGCGTGTCGGGTGCAGGATGCTCTCAACACAACCATGAGGCTGGACGTCATCGATCATCGCCCAACCGCACAGGCGATTCTCCGAATAGTCAACAGATTGCTCTCCGAGAACACCTCTCACGTCGGCGACTACGTCAATACGCTCTCGTCGGCGGTCAACACTGCGGGCAGCACCCTGGTCTACGACGTACTGGCTCCGGACGCCTTCGTCGACGATGACGCTCTACAGGTGTGGATCGATGCCGTCGAGAACATGCCGCCCGTACTATGGGGGATCCTTCCTGAGGGCCCCGATGACGGCTACACCAACGCCCAGTCCGTCAGCACTCTCGTGTCACTGTTCGAAGGACTCATGGCGGACGCACCCCGAAGGAAGCGGTCCCGGCACGTGGCGGAAGAGAGCTCCGACGACGATCAGCTCTGCTGACAGAAATGTCAGGTGCGGCACGATTCCAGGGCGAGCACGCCGTTCCGGGTTTCGCTCCATTTGGAGGCGACAGCGGTATCGAGGAAGCCCGGTCCCAGATCGATTCCGAGAGCCGCAGCCAATACGTGGGCGGCAAGTCGGGGCGGTATCGCGTTGCCGACCTGCTGTGCGATTGCACGTCCTGACCATGGATAGTCGGCAGGAAAGGTCTGCAGTCGGCCGGCTTCCGAGTGCGAGAACCTTGGGAGTTCGATCTGGTCGTGTGTCACCACGCGATTACGGGAGATCTTCCCGGTGACTGTTGCCGCCGGCTCCGCGGACGTACGGCGGCCACGCGCTCGGGGGTCCCCACCGGAACCGTAATTCGAGATCACCACGAATCGATCTGGCCGACGCGCACCTCCACCCACCGTGGAGTCTTTCCAACGCAAGGCGTCAGCCATCGTATTCCACGGCAGCAGACTCGGGTCCCCTTCGGTCCTCGGCGTGCCCTTTCGGTATTCACGATGGGTGGGACGTGGTAGTCGCGGCTCCAATCCCCGGTTAGCGATGAGAATGGCACGACGCCGGGTTTGCGGAACGCCGAACGCTTCGGTCTTAAGAATTCCGCAATCCACCGAATAGCCGAGCCCTTCGAGAACCTCTCCGTAGGCTTCCCAGACAGGCAAAACTGCAGGCACCTGCTCGAGGACCACCGCATCGAACGGGAGGCCCTGTCCGACCGCCTCCAGAACCCACCGAAGCGGCTGCAATACCAGTCCGGTGCGCTCGTCATCCAACGCTTCGATGCTCGCGGTTACATCGTCGCCAACAGCCATCCGCTTGACGAATGCGAGCACTTCGTCGAGTGCTCGGCGCCCCACTCCTGTGCCCGCCATGGTGTACGTCTGGCACGGCGGGCCTCCCGCGAGAACGGTGGCGTCGGGATAGTCCGCTGGCCCAACGCTGCGAACATCGCAGTGCTCGGTACCGAGTCCTGCCTCCCTCCGTGTCGCGCACGCATCGTCATCCCATTCCACGCCGTGAACCGGTATGCCCAGCCAATGCGCCGCCACGTCGAGTCCGCCGGGACCTGCGAACAGGTCCACCATGCGACGTTGCGTCCTGCTACGAGACTTGGAAGGAGCGGGGACCATGCGTGGAGTTTAAGGTGTGCCACCGACAGGGTCTCGAATGGGCCGATGACCCGCCGAGGTGCCAGCGTGCTACCGCAGCAGCGCTGCGATGGCCATGCCCAGAGCCCTCGCCAGCGGTGGCGGCATGGCGTTTGCCACCTGTCGGTATTGCGCGGTCTTCCGTCCGGCGAAACGCCACTCCGCGGGGAATCCCTGCAGGATTGCAGCCTGGTCGACGGTCAACTTCACCATTCCGGGGCGTCCCTGGGACGGATCCCACACGAAGTCCGGGCCCGGCACCCTATCCGCTACCGTTCCTCCGTCAACTCCGATCCGGGCCCAGGCACGTTTCGAACCCGTCGGGCCCAGATCTGGACCTCCGCGGTCCCACGACCCGCCCACGAGTGTCGGCGCCAGGACGGCCGCCTGAGTCGCCCATTCGCCCGCGTCCTCCCACCCCCTGGCTTCCATCGATTCGCGCAACGCCTCCCCGACGGTCTGCCACGAATCGGGGATTCCTTCAAGAACTTTGATGCCGCCGACCTCCCTGTCTTTAAATGCGATCAGCACACCGTGCTTGCGGTCCTGCGGAACACCGATATCAGCAGCGTTGACGACGAACCATCGATATGAGTAACCGATGTGCTCAAGCTCGACCTCCACCATGGACCGGAGTGGCGCATATGCGTCGCTGGTCGCGAGCTCTGGAACATTGTCGATTAGTAACGCTCTGGGTTGAACTCCATGCACGAGGAAGGCGACCGCCTGGACCAGCGACGACTCGTACTCGGTACCGCGGGTGCGCGCGACCGCCGCCGAGGCCTTCAGCCGTGGAAGCCCGGCGGCGAGCAGGTCGATATCGAGGAGACGCGGCTCGTTGATGGGATCGAAGTCGAGGAGATCACAGCTTTCGACATCCCACTTAGGGCGATTCAATCGGAGCGTCTCACAAGCGACCGACCGATTGTCGAGGAGGAGCGCAGGCTCGAACCCGGCCTGCTCAAGCCCAAGTGCTAGTCCGCCACCACCAGCGCACACGAGCAGCGAGTTGAATGCCGCATCACGCTTCATCCGCGCACCACTCCATCGCTCCTGACCATTCGAATCATCTCGCTACGACTTTGCCATACCGGCATTTCCATGTCTCAGCGGTTACATCCAAGGTTGCGTCCAGCAGAGTGGTGTACGAACCGGATCCCAACCTGACCGGCGTGTCGTAGCCCTATGAAGGCGGCCATCGCGTGACTCTTCGAGAGACCGACCAAAGTCACTCGATGAAGGACCACGCGATGGCCACTGCCCACGATATCGACCTGCACCCGTTCCTGAGCGATCAGCTCGCCGACGCCAGCCCCGACCTGCTGCGGAGCCTGCTGTCCACGTTCATCGACGCGCTCATGGGCGCCGAGGCCGACACCCTGTGCGGCGCCGGCTTCGGTGAACGCTCCGACGACCGCACCAACAGCCGAAACGGCTACCGACACCGCGACTTCGACACCCGTGCCGGCACTCTGGGCATCGCGATCCCCAAGCTGCGCTCCGGTTCGTATTTCCCGGACAGTGAGAATGACGGGTGCGAGTTGGTTGTCCGCGTCTGACCCATTCCCTGACAGTGAGGTTGGCCGCGTTGATGCAGGTCGCCCGCGACAAAGTCGACGAGGGTCAGGAGGAACTCCTGGGGCTGTATGCGCTCGCCGGCCCCGGCGGCGGCCCGTCGGTGATCACCGCGAAACGGTCCCGCTGGCTGATTGATCGAGGTGATCGAGACCGGATGGCGCAGGTTGGGGTTCGATGCGATTGACGACGACGGCTTCTTCCAGTTGGTCCTCGGTCGACTCGTGGAGCCGACCTCGCTGAGTGACACCGCCCCAGTCGTCGGCGAGATCGGCCTGACCCCAGCCCACCGCAACACCTACGCCAACGCACTCAAGCGTTGCGCTACGAGCGATTACCAAGGACGCCACGCTTGAGGAGCTGTCGCCGGACGGTCGTGTGGTCGACCCTGAGCTGTTCGCCGATCCGAAAGAGTGACCAGCCCGCTTTGTACAGTCGCGCGGCTTCTGTCCGCGACCTGTGACGCGTTCAGACCACGCTGTCGAAGTGGCACGCCAGCCCGTACTAGCAGCTTGCTGACCGTCTGTCGGTTGACGCCGAACTCGCTGGCCAGCTCTTTGATCAAGGCGCCAGTCTGGTATCGCTCCACGAGCCGGGTTACTTCGTCCGTATTCAACCGACGCTGGATCTGCCGCGCCCACGGGTAGGATATGGTGTCGCCGCTGTCTGGATTTGGTCCAGAATTAACAGATGTGGTGGTCAGGGCCCTTTCATCGGGGCCGTTAAGTTTGAACAAAGTCCACTTACTTCCACCAGGGAAGACTACGGTTTCCATCTCATTTCGGTCGGCCGTTGACGACACACTTGACGACAGTTCATATCGCGGTGTCTTCGGCGGATCCGAACAGCGAGTCGAGCGAATCCAGCGCTTCTCGCTTCACCGACTCGATCACTTCCGCGTAGGTCCCGGTCGTCACGCTGATCGAGCTGTGCCGCAGGATCCGCTGAATGGTCGCCGCATCCGCACCCATTGAGAACAGCAAGGTCGCGCATGAGTGACGAAGATCGTGGACACGCACTCGGGGAACGGCGGCCTTCTCACACAACCGCCTACGCTCCACGATTCTTCACTACCAGTGAAGTCCCGATAGCGGCTGCGTGTGACGTGAAAAGCCCGCTCAGTGCGATTTTTTACAGATGAGCGGGGTTTGCAGAAACGGAGCTGGTCTTCGTCACCCTCGTACTCGCATTCCGATTTCCACACGCCGTGGACGACGATGTTCCGGGCATTCTTGATGGGTGGCACGGCCTTGAGGATGTCTCGAAGAGGTTCAACGTGCACGATGGTTTCAGGCTCATCGAACTCTAAGCCGGGATTCTCAATGCGGCAGGTCATCACGGCGACAGCGTTAGAAGTGAGCCAATCCAGCGACTGGCCTTCGAAGATCACCGCGTAATTGCTCAATCGCCCACCCGACTGTTCAGCCAGCACGTAGCGTAGGACGTCCTCCAGCACCGCGCTGGCAGCTGCGACGCGGCCCATGGCCCGCGAACAGTGAATCAGGAGGAATACCCTCGGTCATCTGCCGAGTGTCCATGGATGGAACCCCGTGCCAAGAGGAATTGAGGCGCGAGGAGGTCCCTCAGCGTTGCGACTGCCAGGCCGTCTTCAGGCCGTGAGAGTCTACGAACGCCGAAGAACTGGGCAGAACTGCGAAGATATTCCTGCCCAGTTCAGGGCTCTATTCCGTAGTGTTTCACCAGGTCGCCACAAAGGCCGGAAAAATCACCCAGATACGCAGGCTAAAGCCTGGCATCGGCGCGCCTGGAGTGCGGCAGCTCGAATGGGGCCGACTGTTTGCCTACAACGTGATCTCGGGGCTGGACGGAGCCTTCTTGGGCCGGCCGCTCAGGAGCATCTTCTCGCGATCCAAACCGTCGTTGTAATCCTGCACAATCTGCTTCGCCATGGGCGTCGACCGAGACGCCGAGCCACCACCGCTTGCCCGCTGGCGCACCGCGTTTTGCTTCCAGATTGTCGGAGAACCTCCGCGTTTCAGGACCTTGATGAGCCGCGCGTCCTCTGCGAGCTCCCAGTTTCCGGGCCAATCGAGCACCATGGTCACCGCTCGCAGGACAATGTTGTCCCAGGTGCTGGCATCGCGCCCCCAGGCATCACTCACCACCTTCAAAACTCGACTGACCATCCCCGGTTTCTTGCCCATTGCAAGCAAGGCCTGGACAGCGCCGACGCGGTTTGCGCTCGGGGTGGCAGCTACTTGGAGGTCGCCGCCGAGGGCCTGTACTTCATCGTTGACGCGAATCGCGATGGCGTCGCCCGCCGTAAGCGAGACCCGAAAGTTGTCGAATGGTTTGACCGGCTTGCGATGCTTGTTCGCCGCAAGGAAGAGCTTCGCCTCCTGCTGGATGGTCAGCCCTTCATAAACCATCGTGTCGCGGAGGAAGTCTGGGCCCTCTTTGCTGATGCAGGCCTGGTTGCTGTGCTGACCATCGATGATTACCAGGGTGCTGTCCTTCCGTTTCGACACAAGCGCCGGGAGGAGCATCTCCGGGTCCCAGTCTTCGGCGATCTTTGCGGTCCAGGCGGCGATCTCATCGCGTTGCATGTAGAGGCGCCCGGTATCCATTGACGGATCCACAGTGAGGTCAGCGACCCGGATCCGTTCGAAGTGCTTGTCCATGTAGTTGCTCCAACGGCTCGTCTTCGGCCCCTCCCTGGGTCAAAGTTCCTTCAAGCCTACGGTCAAATTATGACCTGTGCAAATTTTTATGGCCAACAAATTCTGACAGGTTGCTCTAACTATTCAGGTCCTGTTGACTCCTCAGGTCTGGGATCTCGACCTCAATCGCTCCGCCACCCTTGACTCCCAGCCTCTACGTGTGGGGAGCATGCCTATGAGAAGGCGGGTAGGCAGTCCGCGTGGGCCCGTGCCACCCGCCAGCCGGTCCGCCTCGTTGTCACCGAGTTATCACAAGTCGCCCGGACAACCCCGGACACGACGGAACTCCCACGGAGCCATATCGCCACCTCACCTGGGAGCACGGACCTCCGCGATCCCCGCGCGGACACGACGTGTTCGACTCGTAATGAAGTGGTCGAACAGGCGGGCGTCGGTGACGACAGGTCTGACGACAACGGCGACGACACCGAACTCACTCACGCCCTTGACGGCACATAGACCGAGCGCGGAAACACGGTGGTCGGCGACTCGTCCCGTGCCTGGCAGTGTGGGGTCAGGGGTTCGAGTCCCGTTAGCTCCACTTCGAGAGAAGCCTCCTGTCCGCAGACGATGCGGGTGGGGGCTTTCCTCATTCATCCCTCTTGTCCCGGCGGGACACTGGCGTCATGACATTCACTGTGACGCATCGCTCACTCGACCAATTGGCGGAGTTCGCCGTCACCGACTTCGGCGACGACGACAGCTACAGCATCCACGAGTCCGAGGCGCTCGTCATCGTCCGCGCCGCGCGGGAGCTGATCTACGCCCCCCGGAGTTGGTTCCTGGTGGAGCGGGAGACGGCCAGGAGGACGGTTCGCCCGGCAATTACATGTGACGCTTCGGGCAGCGATTCGCACATCTGTTCGACTGCCGAGGTCGATTCGACGTGTGGCCGCCCGAACCGAGACCGCGCCGGGGTGCTGTCCGAACGGGCACCCGCTGGCCGCGAATACGTGACTGGTGGGGTGGGAGGTGTGCGGGTGTGCGACGTCCAGCAACGGTGGGCACCGCACCCATTTCTGCCGGCGATGCGGCGCCACCGTTCGGACTCCGCCGTGCTGCTGCGGTTCCGGCGACGGCCGGTGAGTGGACGGTTATCGGATCGGCTGCCTCGCTGCCGTGGGGTTGCCCCAGATCGTGTCGGAGACGTCCTGGAGGACGAGGGCGACCAGTCTCTCGGTGCCTGCGGTGAACGTGGACGCCGCGACGAGCACCCAGATCCAGTGGCCCTCCCGGTGCCGGATGCGCAGATGTGCTATCGCGCTGGGGCTTTCCTGGCTCAGTACCCGGGCGAGCGTGGTGCCCCACAGTGCGGCGTCGTCGGGGTGGAACAGTTGCGGCGTGGTCGAGGTTCGCGAATTCGTCGGCGTCGTAGCCAATCAGCGTCGCGCAGGCGGGGTTGCTGAACACGACGTTTCGTTCGCGGTCGTGAACGCTGATCGCGTTGGGGAATGGATTCCATCAGCGCAGCGAATCCGGCGCTATCCAGTTTTCTCACTGTCCCCCCTCGCGCTTCTTCGATGGCGCCCACATAGTACGCCGCACCGTGCAGTTTCGTGCGGTGAATCAGTTAATGAATAGCAAACCTCGATCGCGAACGTGCTCCGCGAGGATAGGGTGACGGGATGCGGTTCGTCACCATCGTCCAGGCCTCCGCGTTCGCCCCCGTGTGGCTGCGGGTCCTGCTGCTGATGGCCGCGGGAGCGAAAGTGTGGGGAGCCGGCATCTATTCGGGCTGCTATTTCGGCAGCAAGGACGTCACGATGGGGCTGGGGACCTTCGTCAACCGCGGCGTCCTGTTCGACGGCACCGCGCCCATCACGCTCGGCAAACAGGTCGCCGTCGGGCACCGCGTCCAGTTCGTCACGAGCACCCACGAGATCGGTCCGAGTTCCGGCCGGGGCGGACGAGTTCTCGACGGCCCGATCGTGATCGGCGACGGGTGCTGGATCGGCGCGGGCGCGATCATCCTTCCCGGAGTGACGGTGGGGAAGGGTGCGTCGTCGCGGCGGGCGCAGTGGTCACCCGCGACTGCGAGCCGAACGGGCTCTACGCGGGGTTGCCCGCGCGCCGTGTCCGCGACCTCGACTCCGCCCCGTCCGTGCGCTGAGCGCCTGCCCGGCGTTCGACGGCGACCGCACGGTTCACGCCGTCGAGAAACCGTGAAATGGTGGCATTCTCGACCGCGTCGAAGTCGTCGAGGACGGAGGCCGTCCGGTCGATGAGCGGTCCGAAGAACGTCTGACCGCCTGGATCAGGCACCCGAGCGCAAGGCTCAGCTGGCGGACTTCTTCTCGAAGTCCCCTGCCGATCGTCAGGCCGTCCTCGACGCGCACCCGCAGCTGAAGAGCCGGCTGGAGACCCGTCCTGACCGACGGACCGGGCTGTCGAGTGGCGCGCGAAGGCACTGACGATCGCCGAGACCTGCGGCAACTACTGACGGACGCCAGGCACGGTCGACAGAGATCGTGCCGCAACGGTTTTCGCTCTGCCGTCGGCAAAAGTGTTCCGGAATGCCGAAAGCCCCCCAACAAGGTTGGGGGGCTTTCGGTAACGGATGTTCGG